>NZ_JBFUCJ010000056.1:0-41252 GCF_056405295.1 Variovorax sp. P1_H2
CTGCAGGGCCTGGAAGCCTGTGACGGTCGGCACCCTGACCTGCCGATTGGCGATCCATGCGAATCCGTCGACCGGCATCTCGCATCGAATGGTGCCGTCGTCGTCAAGCTTGAAGAACGCGTGCTCCGACACCTCGACGCGAATCTCGATGTCCGCGGGAGGGCCTTCGGCGCCCGCGCGCCTTGCGTCGACATGCAGCAGATCGCCATCGCGCACGCCATGCGGTATGCGCACGTTCATCTTGTAGCCGCGCGCTTGCATCTTGCCGAGGCCGCCGCAGGCCGCGCAAGGCTGCCTCGCGATGCCGCCGCCGAGGCACGCCTCGCACTCGGTCACGCCGGAAGGCCAGCCGAAAAAGGAGCGCTTCGGCATCGCGCCCGACCCCCCGCACCGGGCACAGTTCCCACCCAGCACCTGGTGCCCGGCACCCGCGCAGGTGGCGCAGATGTCGGTGACCTTGCCCCGCAGCACCTTGATGCAGCCGACGGCCGCCTCCTCCAGCGTCATCCTGACCTTGCGGTGCAGCGGCCGGCGCCGCCGTTCGGTGCCGGCCGCGCGGGACGCCGTGGCGGCCTGGTCGTCGCCGAATCCGTCCGGGGCGTCGTCGTCCGGTGCGCCGGGGGTGTCGACATCGGCGTTTGCCGGGGCACTGAATCCGGCGCGGCGAATCTCGTCGAAGGCCTGGTTGATGCGCTGCATCTTGGCAATGGCCCCGGCGCTGTCGTTGCGGTCCGGATGCCATTGCGAGGCGAGGCGGCGCCATGCCGCCTTCACCTCGCGCTCGGTCGCGTCAGGTGCCAAGCCCAGTTCGGCGAAAGCGTTCTCGGTGCCCAATTCAAAAGACCTTGTCCAGGGAAGCCGTCCATGAAAGCCCATGGAGCCGGCGGCCTGCGAGCGTGAATGTTATCCGAGGGTGTGGCTTGCAAGCCGCGTGCCACTCGGATCCGATGCGATGGCGCCTCCGAAACCCCCATGGCAACCCCTTTTTTAGAGTTGACGCAGTTAATACCAAAGCGCTCAAATCTAGTCTTCCCGAGCGCCCCTGGAAAGTCAGGCATGAAGACGTCGTCCATCATGGCAGTCGTCGCCGGTTGCACGATCCTTCTCGGCTGCGACATGCAGCCACGCGTTCTATTTGTGACTGGCGGAAGYCCGTACCAGGTGCTGCAGCTGACCGATGCGGAAGAGGGATGCCCAGCACCCCACCGTGTCTGCTACCTCACCCTGTGGGATGGCGGAACGTCACGCGGATGCTGGGTCCGCGAACAAGCCTATATTCGCGCCCATTTTCAGGATCTGGGTGACCGGCTGATACCGGTGACCGAGTTCCGCCGCACGACGCTGGCCGAGTACCGGAACGCCACCCTGGACTAGTCCGAGAGCGCCCCTGCTGCCACAGTTTTCCCTGGTTGCTGGGGACAACTTTGGGGAAAACCGCACTGGCTTCGAACGGAATCGTTGCCTGGCGGGGCCTGCAACGCGATGCCTCCGAAAGCAGCAAACGACGCCACCCCGCGCCACGACCCCGGAATGCATAGCAGAAATCCGGGCCTCCAAAGAGGTCCTGCGGCCGAAGTTTCGACCGCGGGCGGCGGCTCGGTCAGGCGGGATCACCGATGTAAAATGCTCGGTTTTTCCAGTAGGTGCAAGTGTCACGGCGCACAGGTTTCACCGACTCGGCGCTGGTTCGCTTGCTCGCTCGACTGACCGACATCAACGTCCCCGAATCCAGGCAAGGCTTCGCGGATCGCTTGAGTCAATGGTTCGGTTGGACCGACGCCATCTCGCTGTCCGCGGCGCTGGATGGCGGTCCGGCGCTCGCCGCATCGCGGGCGCGTTCTTCGGCCAGTGCCGAAGAACGCGAATGCGCCGGCGTGCGATCGGCATTGGCGAAGGCCATCGCCGAACGCGGCGCCTTCGCGTCCGACTTCGCATCGCACCGTCGGCGCTACCTTGCCCGGCAACAGGCCATGGAGACGGCCATCGGCCCCCTGCGAGGCCGCCTGCGCGCCAAGCTGGCAGCCGGTTCGCCCGCCATGGCCCGGCTGGCGGCCGTGGACGTGGTCATGGAGCAGGTGCTGGGTGCGCAGGAGCACCGCCTGCTGTCGACCGTGCCCGGACTGCTCGAGAAGCACTTCGAGCGTCTGCACCAGGCCGCTCGGTCGCCGGACGAGAGCGATGGAGGGGGTGACTCCGGCGCGTGGCTGGAGGTGTTCTGCAAGGACATGCAGGGCGTGCTGCTCGCCGAACTGGATATTCGATTGCAACCGATCGAAGGGCTGCTCGATGCCCTTCGCAAGCGCTGACCGCTGACAGGCCTTCATGACCAGATTTCTTCAATACGCCGCCTTCCTCGTCGGCCTCGCCGCCGTCTGCTGGGTCGGTGCCGGCTACATCGGCTCGAACCCGCTGGCGCTGGCGATCACGCTGCTGATCGCCGCCTTCTACCTGATGGGCGCGCTCGAACTGCATCGCTTCCACCAGGCCACCTCCACCCTGGCAGACGCCGTGGCGGACATGCCGGCACCGCCGCCGAGCCTCGGCCAGTGGCTCGACCAACTGCATCCGTCGCTGCAGAACGCGGTGCGCCTGCGCATCGAGGGCGAGCGCGTCGGCTTGCCCGGGCCGGCCCTGACCCCCTACCTGACCGGCCTGCTGGTGCTGCTGGGCATGCTGGGCACCTTCGTCGGCATGGTGGTCACCCTGAGTGGCACCGGCACCGCGCTCGAGAGCGCATCGGACCTGCAGGCCATCCGCAGCTCCCTGGCCGCTCCGGTCAAGGGCCTGGGGCTGGCCTTCGGCACCTCGCTCGCGGGCGTGGCCGCATCGGCGATGCTGGGCCTGGTCTCGGCCTTGTGCCGACGCGACCGGCTGCAGGCCGCGCAGCGGCTCGACACGCGGATCGCGACCCTCCTGCGCGTCTTCTCGCAGGCCCATCAGCGCGATGAATCCTTCAAGCTGCTGCAACGGCAGGGCCAGGCGATGCCCGAGCTGGTCGATCGGCTGCAGGCCATGATGGCGACGATGGAACGACAGAGCCAGGCCCTGCACGAGCGCCTGATCGCCAGCCAGGACCACTTCCACGGCAAGGCCGAGGCGGCCTATGCCGGCCTCGCCGCGACCGTCGGCCGCTCCCTCGAACAGAGCCTGACCGAAAGCGCACGCTCGGCCGGCGCGACGATCCAGCCGGTGGTCGAAGCCACCATGGCCGCGATCGCACGCGAGGCCGCCGCCCTGCACCAGACGGTCGAGCATGGCGTGCAGCGCCAGCTCGACGGGCTGTCGAGCCGCTTCGAGGCCAGCACCGCGACCGTGTCGGCGCTCTGGCAGGACGCGCTCGCCGCCCAGCAGCACACCAGCGAAGCGCAGTCCGGCGCCCTGCGCGGCGCGCTCGACCAGTTCTCCCAGACCTTCGAGCAGCGCTCGGCCTCGCTGGTGGACAGCGTCTCGGCGCGGCTCGAAAGCACGGTCGGCAGCCTGTCGGACCGCTGGCGCGATGCGCTGGCGCTGCAGGAGCGCGCGAGCGAGAAGCTCGCGAAGGACACGCAGGGTGCCTTGTCGGCCGCAGCGGCCGGCTTCGAGCAGCATGCGGCCTCGCTGCTGCACACGGTGGAGCAGGCGCATACCGGCCTGCAGGCCGGGATGGCCTCGCGCGACCAGCAGCGGCTGGCAGCCTGGACCCAGGCCCTCGAATCGATGGCCGTGTCGCTGCAGCAGGAATGGCAGCAGGCCGGCGCGCGCACCGAGGCCCAGCAGCAGGCGATCTGCAAGACGCTGGCCGACACCGCCCGCGAGATTTCGGCGCAGACGGAAGCGCACGCACGCAGCACGATCGCCGAGATTGCCCGGCTGATGCAGGCCGCTTCCGAAGCCCCGCGGGCTGCGGCCGAGGTGATCGCCGAGCTGCGACAGAAACTGTCCGACAGCATGGCGCGCGACAACGCGATGCTGGAAGAGCGCAGCCGCATCCTCGAAACGCTGGACACCCTGCTCGGCGCCGTGAACCACGCCTCCACCGAGCAGCGCTCGGCGATCGATGCGCTGGTCGGCAGCTCCGCGGACCTGCTGGACCGCGTCGGCGCGCGCTTCACGGAAAAGGTCGACGCCGATTCCGCGAAGATGGCCGAGGTCGCCGCGCAGATCACCGGCAGCGCGGTCGAAGTCGCGAGCCTGGGCGAAGCCTTCGGCTTCGGCGTGCAGCTGTTCAGCGAATCGAACGACAAGCTGGTGGCACAGCTGCAGCGCATCGAAGGTGCGCTCGGCAAGGCCATCGCGCGCAGCGACGAGCAGCTGGACTACTACGTGGCGCAGGCGCGGGAAGTCATCGACCTGAGCATCATGTCGCAGAAGCAGATCGTCGAGGACCTGCAGCAGATCGCCAGCAGCCGCGCCGCCGAGGGCAGCGTAGCGTGACGACCGAGGAACTCGACGATGGCCTGGAGCCGACGGTGCCGGTCTGGGCCGTCTTCGGCGACCTGATGTCCGGGCTGCTGGGCGCCTTCGTGCTGATCCTGGTGTGCGTGCTCGGCATGCAGCTGGACCTCGCGACCCGGCTCGAAGCCGAGGTCAAGCAGCGGCAGGCGGCGGCCCAGCGGCTGCAGACGCTCGAGCAGGCCCTGGCCGGGCCCCTGGCCGCGGGCCGCGTGACGCTGAACAACGGCCGCATCGGCATCAGCGGCAGTGTGCTGTTCGCCTTCAACTCGGCCGACCTGCAGCCCGAAGGCCGGCAGCTGCTGAGAAGCCTGGCGGCGCCGCTGGCCGCCTATCTCCAGGCCCGCGACGAGATCCTGATGGTGAGCGGGTTCACCGACGACCGGCAGATGCGCGAAGGCGCGCGCCGCTTCGCCGACAACTGGGAGCTGTCGGCCCAGCGGGCCCTGACCGTGACCCGGGCGATGGTCGAGGAAGGCATTCCCTCGTCCTCCGTGTTCGCCGCGGCCTTCGGTGCCGGGCAGGCGGTGGCGTCCAACGCCGATGCCGAGGGCCGGTCCCGGAACCGCCGCGTGGAGATGTCGCCCACGCCGAGGCCGTCCAACGCCGGTGCGAAGCCCCGTGAGTAGCGACCCGGCAGACGACAGCGGCGCGATGCTCGAGGCCTGGCGGGCGCGCGGCGATCATCGCTTCGATCCGGTGCGCTTTCGTTTCATCGAGGCGCTGGCCCGGCGGGCCGCGGCCCATGGCGGCGACGCGCGGCGCATTCTCGACGCCAGGCTGGCCCGGCTGCTTGCGGCCTACGGCGACGCGCTCGCGCAGGCGCCCGGCGCGAAAGGCGACGGCGCCGGGCAGCCAGGCAAGGTGCCGCCGCGTCGCGGGCCGCTGGCGGCGCTGGTCGACCATGCCGCCCGGCATGCGGTCCCCCCCGGGACCGGCGCGACGGCACGCGATGCCATGTCCGGGCTCGCGCCCTCCTCGTCCGAACTGAAGACGCTGAGCTACTTCCGAAGCACCTGGTCGAAGCTCAGCGCCGATCGGCGGCTCACGCAGTCGCTCGCGAAGATGCCGGAGAACGCGGGCCCGCTCAACTCGCACCACCTCGTGCATCGGTCGCTGACCTTGATGCGCGACCTGTCGCCCGACTACCTGAACCGGTTCATGTCCTATGTCGATGCCTTGCTGTGGCTCGATCAGGCGACGGACGGCAGCAGCGCGCCGGGCACGGAAGGCCCGCGCACCGAAGGCACCCGCAAGACCCGGCGGAACGCGGCCGCGGCCGGCGACGGCAAGAAGGGCTGAGCGCCCGCGATGCGCCGCGGGCCGTCGCCCTGGCGTGGATGGACGCTCGGCCTTCTCCCATTTTTATCAACAATGTCCGGGCAGCATGGAGGGCCGAAGCGGTGCGCCACCGCCACATCCCGCCATGAACAACTCCGTGCCAACGATCGCCCCGAACACCTTTCGCAGCTCGCGCCGCGGCGTGCTGCTCTCCGGACTGGCCGCCACGCTCGGCGGCGGCTCGCGCGCCGCGACGGCCGCGACCGCCGCACCTGCCGGTGCCGGCCCGCTGCCGCTGACCGCGGCCGCCACCGAAGGCCCCTACTACTTCGATGCCGGCAAGTTCCGCTCGGACATCACCGAAGGTCGGCAGGGCGTGCCGCTGGAGGTCCGCTTCACGGTGCTGGGCCTCGACCGCAGGCCTTGGCGCGACGCCCGCGTCGACGTCTGGCATTGCGACGCGCAGGGCACCTACTCGGGCTATGCCGGCCAGGGCGAGGATCGCCAGCTCTCCACCGTGGGCGAGACCTTCCTGCGCGGATCGCAGCGCACCGATGCGCACGGCGTCGCCGCGTTCTCGACCATCTATCCCGGCTGGTACCGCGGGCGCACGACGCACGTCCATTTCAAGGTCTTCGGCGGCGCGCACGAGGTGCTCACCTCGCAGTTCTTCCTGCCCGATGCGCTGAGCGAGTTCCTGTACACCCAGCTGCCGGACTACCGGCGCGCCAGCCTGCGCGACACGCTCAACAGCAACGACGGCATCGCGCTGCAGGCCGGCCCGACCGTGCACGGCAGCGTCCGCGAGGAAGCCAGGGCCTATGTCGCCAGCCTGACCCTGGTGGTGGACCCGGCGGCCAGGCCTGTCGCCGAACGGCCGCCCGCACCGGGCGAACGCGGCCGGGGGGGCGCGGCCCCGAGGGGCCGCCGCCGCATCCCCCGGCGCTCGAAGGCCGGGCGCGCACCCGCGCGCTGGTGCCCGGAAACAGCGTGAACGGTCCCCTCTAGAGCGACGCGCCCGCGGACTCCAGTGCCGGCTTGACGCTCTCGACCGCTGCGCCGCCATCGCACGGAATCAGCGCACCCGAGATGTAGCCCGCAAAGGGCGAAGCCAGGAACAGCGCCAGGTTGGCGATGTCGTCGAGCGTGCCGAAGCGCTTCAGCGGCACCGCGTTCTGCGCCGCGTCGCGCGCCGCGGCCGACGGCGCCATCAGCTTGCGGAAGCCCTCGGTGCCGTCGATCGGACCCGGCGAGATCGAATTGATGCGCACGCCTTCCCCGCCCCACTCGAGCGCCAGCACGCGCATGAGTTGGTCGACGCCGGCCTTGGCGGCGCAGGCGTGGGCCTGGTAGCGCATCGGCACGAAGGACTGCGGCGCCGTGATGTTGATCACCGACGCGCCGGGCTTGCGCAGGTGCGCATGCGCCTGCCGCAGCACGTGGAAGCTGCCGACCAGGTCGATGTCGACCACCACCTTGAAGCCGTTGGACGACATGTCCCTGGCCTCGCACAGGAAGTTGCCGGCGGCGCCCGACACCAGCACGTCGATGGCGCCGAAGCGGTCGACGGACTCCTGCAAGGCGCGGCCCACCGCGTCGAAGTCGCGCACGTCGGCGCTCACGCCGTGCACTTCTCCGCCGTGGCTGCGCAGTTCGGCAACTGCCGCCTCCACGTTCTCGGGCTTGCGGCTGGCCACCGTGAGCCTGGCGCCCTGGCGCGCGAAGGCACGCGCGATGCCGAAGTTGATGCCCGTGGTGCCGCCGAACACCACCACGTGCTTGCCGGTGAAATCGAAATCTACTTGCATAAGTCCTTGAGGAAGAATCAGGCGAACTGATAGCGCGGCGAGCCCGCAGCCGCCCGGCCGTAGAGCTCGAGCCGGCGGCTGCCCGCGAAGATCGACTTCGGCGTCAGGCCGTAGACCTGCCGGATCGAGTGGCTGAAGTGGGTGGAGTCGGGGTAGCCGACATCGAGCGCGATGTTCGCGAGGTTGGCGTTCTGGGTCACGTAATAGAGCACGCTGCGGGCCCGCTGCCAGGTCCGGAAGCTGCGGAACGGCGTGCCCACCTCGGCCTTGAACAGGTGCAGGAAGCGCGACACCGACAGGTGCGAGGCGTCGGCGCAGTCCTGCGCCGAGGTGTGGCTGTTGGGGTCGTCCTTGATGCGCGCCAGCGTCGCGCGGATGCGGCGGTCGATGGCGCGCGGCGCCAGCGCCTCGCCGAAGAAGCTGCGGTCGAAATCCGCGGTCTGCGGGAACTGCCGGGTGCCGCTGCAACGGAAGCGCTCGAGCGCGGCGCGCAGCCCCTGCGACACATCGTCGTCGCGCACATCGCCGCGGCCCTGCGCGATGAAGGACGGCAGCCGGCCGTGCGCCACGCTGTCGGCCTCGATCAGGATGTTGCAGATCATGCGTTCGCACGATGCGATCCGATGCGGCACGTAGGGCGGGACCACCGACACCTCGGCCTCCTGCCACGCGCCACCGGCGACGCTGATGCGGTGCGGCTTGCTCAACGACACATAGATCGAATAGGCGCCGAAGGTGCGCACCGAGGGCTCGCCGAGCAGGCCGACGTACAGCACGCGATCGGCGTTGAGCCACATCAGCGGCTCCTGCCGCACGGGCGCATGGCCGCGCACGGCGATCGAGGATGCGGAAGATTCGAGTTCGATGTGCATGCGTGTCTCCTTGCTTGTGTTCTGTCGTGTCGATTCCGAATGGCTGAAGTCCATCGGGTGTCCTTCTGCATCAGAGGCGGGTGAGCACCACCGCCAGTTCGTGCGCGCCCAGCGGATGAGCGACGCGCTCGTACGGCGGCTTGGGCCAGGACCAGCGCGACGCCGGGAACAGCGCGCGCATGGCATGGATGTCGCAGTGGTAGGGCGGCCCGGTGATGTAGCCGTCCGGCGCACCGGCCGCCGGGGCCTGCATGAACAGCGCCAGCAGCCGGCCGCCCGGCTTGAGCCAGGCATGCAGCTGGTCGGCGTAGTCGGTCCAGTGATCGGGATGCAACGCGCACAGGCAGGTCTGCTCGTAGACCGTGTCGACCGGCTGCGGCGGCGACCACTGCAGCACGTCGGCCTGCAGCACGCTGGCGTTCAAGCCGCGCTCGGCCAGCCGCTTCGCGCTGCGCTCAACCGCCGCGGCCGCATAGTCGATGCCGGTCACGGCCGCGCCGGCGGCCGCCAGTTCGACCAGCTCCCAGCCGCTGCCGCAGCCCGGCACCAGCACGCGGCTGCCGGCCGGGAAAGCGCCGGCGTCGCGCCAACGCAGCAACTGCGGGCTCGCGGCGCCGCGGTCCCACGGCGTGGCGCCGGTCTCGAAGCGGGCCTGCCAGAAGGCGGCGTCGGGACCGGCCATCTCAGGCTCCCGCTTCCGGCTTGCGCAGCTTCGCCTTCAGCACCTTGCCGGTCGGATTGCGCGGCAGCGCGTCGACCAGCCGCAGCTCGCGCGGCAGCTTGTAGCGCGCGAGCCGCGTCTCGGCGAAGGCCTGCAAGCCTTCGAGCGTGATCGCCCTGCCCGGCTTGGTGGCGACCACCGCGACGACGCGCTCGCCCCAGCGTTCGTCGGGCGCGCCGATCACGGCCACCTCGGCGATGTCGGGGTGGTCGTAGAGCACGCTCTCGACCTCGGCCGGGTAGATGTTCTCGCCGCCGCTGATCACCATGTCCTTGAGCCGGTCGCAGATGAACAGAAAGCCCTCGGCGTCGCGATAGCCCACATCGCCGCTGCGGAACCAGCCGTCGCGCGTGAACACCGCCGCTGTGGCCTCGGGCTGCTTCCAGTAGCCGGCCATGACGTTGGCGCCGCGCACGCAGACCTCGCCCGCCGCGCCGGGCTCGGTGATGGTTTCGCCGGCGTCGTCGATCAGCCGGATCTCGGTCAGCAGCGGCGGCGTGCCGCTGGAGCCCAGCTTGTCGGTCGCGCGGTCGGGGCTCAGGAAGGTGATCATCGAGGCCGTCTCGGTCATGCCGTAACCCTGGTGCACCGGCACGCCGCGCGCCGCATAGAGGCGCAAGAGGGGCTCGGGCATCGGCGCGCCGCCGACCGCGATCAGGCGCAGCGAGCTCAGGTCGGCCTCGGTGAAGTCCGGATGTTGGCTCATGAAGAGCAGCATCGCCGGCACCGCGAAGCTGACCGTGATGCGGTGCTCGCGCACCGCCTGCAGCACCGCCGCGACGTCGAAGCCGCGCTGCAGCACCAGGTGCCCGCCCGCCAGCAGCGTCGAGAGGCTGCCGCACAGCAGGCCGCCGACATGGAACATCGGCGCGAAGTTGAGCGTGACGTCGGTCGACACCATGTCCCACAACAGCATCTCGTTGAGGTTGTTGGCCCAGAAGTTGCCGTGCGTGAGCATCGCGCCCTTCGGGTGCCCGGTGGTGCCCGAGGTGTACATGATGATGGCGACCGCATCGGCGGTGGCCGGCACCGCGGCGGGTGGCGTCGCGGCCTGCGCCATCAGCGCGTCGGCAGGCTCCCAGCCCGGTGCACCGCCGGCCCGGTGGATGAATCGCTGGCAGGCCAGCGTGCCGCGCACGCCGTCGATCACGGGCAGATGCTCTTCGCCGGCGACCAGCGTGTGGATGCCGGCGTCGCCGATGACGTAGGCCAGTTCAGGGCCGCTGAGGCGGAAGTTGAGCGGCACGAAGACGCCGCCGAGACGCGAGGTCGCGAACATCACGACGACGAACATCGGATCGTTGAGGCCGAGGTAGCCGACGCGGTCGCCGGCCGCAACGCCGCCCGCGGCCAACACCGCCGACATCGCCTCGATGCGCTGCTGCAGTTCGCCGTAGGTCCAGCGCACGTCGTCGCAGCTCAGCGCCGGCTGCTTCGGCACCCTGCCAGCGCGACGGGCGAACCACTCGTGCAGCCCGACCGCGTGGGCGCCGCGGTCGGTCGGCGCGCCGGTCAGCGCCCGGTCCATGTCGGCCTCCGCTTCTCGTTGAACGACGCCAGCCCCTCCTTCGCGTCCTCGGTCATCGCGAGCAGCGCGATCTGGCTCTCGGTGTAGGCGATGCCTTCGTCGAAGGACATCGCTTCAAGCGCGCGCATCGCGTACTTGCCGCGGCGGATCGCGGTCGGGGATTTGTTGGCGAGTCGATCGATCAGCCATTGGGTCTTGGCGTCGAGTTCGGCGGCCGGCACCACATGGTTGAGCAGCCCGCTCTCCTTCGCCTCGGCGGCATCGAAGGGCTCGCCCGTCAGGCACCATTCGCGCACCGTGCGGCGCGGCGCGATACGCTGCAGCAGGCTCAGCACCTGCATCGGGAACAGGCCGATCTTGACTTCGGGCAGGCCGAACTGCACATGGTCGGCGGCGATCGCCATGTCGGTCATGCACAGCAGGCCCAGGCCACCGGCCATGCACACGCCGTTGATGCGCGCGATGCTCGGCAAGGTCGAGTTCTGCGCCTCGCGCAGCATGTCGGCGTAGTCGATGTTGGGCCGCGAGAGATCGAAGGCGAAGCCCGCGCCCGGCTGCAGGTCGCCACCCGCGCAGAAGGCCTTGTCGCCGGCCGCGGTGAGGACGATCACGCGCACCTCGGGATCGGCATGGGCACGGCGGTATCCCTCGCGGATGCCTTCGACCACGTCCTTGTTGATCGCGTTGCGCTTGTCGGGCCGGTTGATGGTGATCCAGAAGGCTCTGTCGCGCTTTTCGTGCAGCACGGGCGGGTTGGGTTCGGTCATTGATGTCTCCTTGTTCTTTGGCATGGATGTTGGCGGCGATGGCGGGCGGTATGCCCTGGGCCGGCCGGCGTCGTGGGGTCGACTGGCCCGCACCGCGTGCCGGGCGCCCTTCGAAGGGAAAGCAATCTCACCAGAAGCTCCCCTTCAGGCGGACGCAACCACGACCACTTCGATCTCCGCGACCACACGACTCGCCGCCACCTGCTCCCCATTCGAAACATGCATGGCCGTCAACCGACCCGCCACCGGCGCCGTGTGCACGTGCTCCATCTTCATCGCCTCCAGCGTGACGATCGGCTGCCCCGCCTGGACCATGTCGCCGACCGCCGCCAGCACCGCCACCACGCGACCGTTCATCGACGCGCGCAGCTTGCCGTCGCCGCCCGATTCACCCTGCCGCGCCGAGGCAGCGCGGGTCTTGTCTTCGATGCGAAGCGCCAGTCCGCGGTACTGCAACAGCAGGAATTCACCGTCGCGGAACCACGTGGCGTGCTCCTGCAGGCCATCGCACACGAAGCGCACCGTGTCGTCGCCCAAAGCCACGAGGTCGATCGCGAAGCTGCGCTCGCCGAGCTCGACCTCGAAGTGGTGCTGTCGCGGCAAGGTCAGGCTGGCGTTCCGCGCCCGGCCCGCGATCTCGAAGCGCAGCGAGATCGGCAGCCGGTGCGTGAGCCGGCGGCCCGCGGCGCGCTGCCGCCGCTCGCCGGTGGTCTCGCAGAGCAGCACGGCGGCCAGCGCCGCGGCACGCTCGCGTGCCTCTTCGTCGGGCGCCAGCAGCGCATCCTGGTACTGTCCGATGAAGGCCGTCGTGGCACCGCCCGCAGCGAACACCGGATGCGCCAGGCAACTGCGCAGGAAGGCCTGATTGGTGGTGACACCCAGCGCCACCGCGTCCTCCAGTCCCGCCGCGAGCTTGCGCCGCGCCTCGTCGCGCGTGCGGCCATGGCTGATGATCTTGGCGATCATCGAGTCGTAATACGGCGGGATCTCGGCGCCCGAGCGCAGCGCGTCCTCGACCCGCAATTGCGTCGGCATCTTCCACAGCGCCACCGTGCCGCTCTGCGGCATGAAGCCGTGGTCGGCATCCTCGGCGCACAAGCGCACCTCGATCGCATGGCCTTCGTAACGCACCTGCTCCTGCGTCAGCGGCAAGGGCTCTCCGGCGGCCACGCGCAGTTGCAGTTCGACCAGGTCGAGGCCGGTCACGGCCTCGGTCACCGGGTGCTCGACCTGCAGCCGCGTGTTCATCTCCATGAAGTAGAAGTTGCCTTCACGGTCGAGCAGGAATTCGAGCGTGCCCGCACCCTCGTAGCGGATCGCCTTGACCGCCGCCACCGCGGTCGCGCCCATGCGCTCGCGCAAGGCGGCATCGACCGCGGGTGACGGCGCCTCCTCGATCAGCTTCTGGTGCCGCCGCTGCACCGAGCAATCGCGCTCGCCCAGGTGGATCGCGTGGCCGTAGCGGTCCGCGAAGATCTGGATCTCGATGTGGCGCGGCTCGACGATGGCACGTTCGAGGATCACCTCCGGGTCGCCGAAGGCACTCTGCGCCTCCGAGCGCGCACTGCGCAGCAGTTCGGGAAACTCCTTCGCCGAAGGCACCAGCCGCATGCCGCGGCCGCCGCCGCCCGCGGTCGCCTTGATCATCACCGGGAAACCGATGCGCGCGGCCTCTTCGGCCAGCCGCGCTTCGCTCTGGTCCTCGCCTTGATAGCCCGGGATGCAGGGCACGCCGGCCGCCTGCATCAGCGTCTTGGCGCCCGCCTTGTTGCCCATCGACACGATGGCCTCGGCCGAGGGCCCGATGAAGACCAGCCCGGCGTCCTTGCAGGCCTGTGCAAAGTCCTCGTTCTCGGCCAGGAAGCCGTAGCCCGGATGCACCGCGTCGGCGCCGCTGAGTTTCGCCGCCTCGACGATGGCGGGGATGCGCAGATAGGACTGCGCCGGCAGCGGCTCGCCGATGCAGACCGCCTGGTCGGCCTCCTGCACGTGGCGCGCGCCGGCGTCGGCGGTGGAGTAGACGGCCACCGTGCGGTAGCCCATGGCGCGCGCGCTGCGGATCACGCGCAGCGCGATCTCGCCGCGGTTGGCAATGAGGATCTTGTGGAACGGCGTCATCATGGAACTCAGTACTTTCATGGCAAAGGCATCTTCAGGGCCGGGCCACCGAGAACTGCATCTTCTGCGGCTGGCGCAGCTCGGCGTCGCGGCAGATCGACAGCACCTTCGAGAGCACCGCGCGGGTGTCGCGCGGATCGATCACGCCGTCGTCGAGCAAGCGCGCGCTGGTGGTGAACACGCTCATCTGGCTGTCGAAGCGCTCGATGATGCGGCGCTCCATCTCGTCGAGCTTGGCCTGGTCGACCTCGCCCTTTCGCTTCATGGCGGCCTCGGTCACGATGACCATGGTCTTGGCGGCCTGCTCGCCGCCCATCACGGCGGTCTTGGCGTTGGGCCACGAGAAGCAGAAGCGCGGATGGAAGCCACGGCCGCACATACCGTAGTTTCCGGCGCCGAAGGAGGCGCCGCAGTAGATCGTGATCTGCGGCACCGTCGCGTTGGTCACGGCCTGGATCATCTTCGAGCCATGCTTGATCATGCCGGCCTCCTCGTGGTCGCGCCCGACCATGAAGCCGGTCGTGTTGTTGAGGTAGAGGATCGGCGTCTTCGACTGGCAGCAGGCCTGGATGAAGTGCGTCGCCTTGGTGGCGCCGGCGGTGTCGATGGGTCCGTTGTTGGTCACGATGCCCAGCGGCAGCCCCTCGATCTTGATATGGCCGACCACGGTGGCGCCGCCGTAGTTCTCGCCGAACTCCAGGAACTCGGAGTCGTCCGCGATGCGGGCGATCACCTGCTTCATGTCGACCGGGCGCTTGTGGTCCATCGGCATGATGCCCAGCAGTTCTTCGGTGTCGTGGCGCGGCGGCTTGAAGCGGCGCAG
The DNA here is from genome assembly GCF_056405295.1 of Variovorax sp. P1_H2. Lineage (NCBI taxonomy): Bacteria > Pseudomonadati > Pseudomonadota > Betaproteobacteria > Burkholderiales > Comamonadaceae > Variovorax > Variovorax sp. P1_H2. The sequence goes on from NZ_JBFUCJ010000056.1 coordinate 14,350, forward strand.
CGGCTCTGCGGGCAGGTCGCGGTTCCAGTCGATGTGGGCCATGATCTCGCGCGCGATCCGGATCGCGTCGCGGTCGTCCTCGGCCAGGTAGTCGCCCAGGCCCGAAATCGAGGTGTGCATGACCGCACCGCCCAGCTCTTCCTCGGTCGCGATCTCGCCGGTCGCGGCCATGAGCAGCGGCGGGCCCGCCAGAAAGGCCCGCGAGCGGCCGCGCACCATCACGATGTAGTCCGACAGGCCGGTCTGGTAGGCGCCGCCCGCGGTCGACGAGCCGTGCGTGACCGTCAGCACCGGCAGTCCGGCCGCGGAGATGCGCGCGAGGTTGCGAAACAGGCTGCCGCCGGTCACGAACTCCTCGACCTTGTACGTCATGAGGTTGGCGCCCGCGCTCTCCACCAGCTGGATGTAGGGCAGCTTGTTCTCGAGCGCCAGTTCCTGCAGGCGCAGTTGCTTGGGGATGCCCATCGGCTGCAGCGCGCCGGCGTCGATGCCCGAATCCGAGGCGTTGACCATCACGCGCACGCCCGAGACCCAGCCGATGCCGCCGATCACCCCGCCGCCCGGCACGCTTTTCTCGAGGTCCGGGTTGTCCAGCCCGAGGCCGGCCAGCGAGGAGATCTCCAGGAAGGGCGTGCCCGGGTCGAGCAGCAGCGACAGGCGCTCGCGCGGCAGCAGCTGGCCGCGCTTCTCGAAGCGCTCGCGCGACTTGGCCGAGGTGGCGACGCTGCGCCGCTCGCAGGCGTGCACGCGCTCGATCAGCGCGAGCATGCCGTCGCGGTTGGCCCGGAAGGCCTCGCTGCCGGGGGAGATGGTCGATTCGATGGTTGCCATGTGCGCTTGCCCGCTGCGCTGGAGCGGGGTTCCGGTGTGTGTGTGCGGCAAGCTTAGGCATCGACCGGGCCGCAGTCTTGCGCAAACTCGCTGCGCTGGCGCGGTCCTGCGTTGTCGCGGCGGCGCGGCGGCGGGCGGCATGCGCTGAGCCGGCCGACGTCACCGGCCCTTCGGGCTTCCCTGCGCTGCTCGCGGTACGCGGGGTCTCGCTCAAACTCGCCTTCGGCTCAAACAGTCGCGAGCCCTGATCCGCGTTCCGCTGCGCTGCTCGGCGGCGCCTCAACGGCCGACCCAGCGCATGCCGCCCGCCGCCGTGGAACAGGCGGGGTTGCACCCTTCGCTTCTAAGGCTCCGTTCGATGCACCCGCTAGATATACTGCGTCGTCACGTCAAAAACGTGATCGGGTGTGAGAGCCCGCTGTGAACAGGCCCTGCGCCTCACTCCCGCAGCGCGACCCGCAGCTTCGGGATCAGCGCCGCGGGGCCGTAGGAGCGCTTACTGCGCCGGAATCCAGGCAGCCCCATGTCCTGCTCGAAGTTGAGCCATCGCACCGGACGCGCGAAGCTGCGGCAGAAGTGCTGGAACATGTAGGAATAGATGCCGACGTGCCTGTCCAGCCCCTTGGCGAAGCGCATCACGAAGACACCGGGCTGAAGCTCCTGCGCCAGCACGAAGCCCACAGGCTGGTCGCCCGCGAAATGCATGAAGCCTTCGAGGCCGAAGGTCGAGGCCTCGGCAATGGCCTCGAGGCAGGCGGACTCGTCGGCCTCGCCCTGGGCCTTGCCCTTCTGCGCCATCCAGCCCCGCAGCACCTGCCGCGCGGCATCGGCCGTGCCGGCGCCGAAAGGAAGGCCGCGCGGCGTGCAGCCGGTCAGCAACTGCCGCACCTGGTTGCGCTTCCTGGCCAGCGCCCGGCCCGGATAGTCGGTGAACTGCCGGGCCTCGAACAGGTAGTCGGCGTCGTCGGCTGAACTCCACTGGCGGAACTGCGACGGCGAGAGCCTTTCGGCGTGATGCTGCGCGATCGGGTACAGGCAGTCGTGGCCTTCGAGCAGCTTGCGCAGCACCTCGGGCGGCGCCTCATGCAACGCGAACAGCGGCATCAGGTGCCGCGCACCGTCGTAGGCCCGGCCCGAGATGCAGGGCCAGTCGCCTGGCAAGAAGCGGTAGTCGTGCGCCTTGCGAAAGAGATAGAGGTTCGAGAAGGCGTGGTCCGACAGGCATCGCTCCGAGCTGCCCTCGCGCAGCCGCGCCAGGGCCGCCTCTATCGGTCGCTGCAGCGCCAGCGTGAGCGGCAAGCCATTCATGCCCTCGCTCGGGCCACCTTGCGCACGCCGGGCACAGGCGCATCGGCCGGCGGCCCCGCAAAGCACTGCGCGATCGAGAGCCATTCGCGTGCCGAGCCATTGCTGTAGCGCAGCTCGGTGTCGGCCAGGTTGCGCCGCTGGGTCACCAGCAGGCAGAAGTCGAGCGCGCTGCCGCGCACGAATTCGGGCGAAGCCGGGTCGCCCCAGCGCCAGTGATCCCCGCCCGGTGCATCGAGCTCGATGAATGGAACCACCGCCGGCACCGGCAGCTTGCGGTTGACGAAGCTCCAGCCGAAGGTGGTGACACCGATGTGGGCGATGTGCTTGAGCCGCGCGGTGCCGGGGCGCCCACGGCCGACCACGTCCCACACGTCCTGCCCGTGGGCCCAGGTTTCCATCAGCCGCGCCGACGCGAAGGAGCGCGCGCTCATGCTCGGCCCGTACCAGGGCAGCCGTGCCTTGGGGTCGAGCGCGGCCAGCAGATCGGCCAGCCGCCTCGCGATCGGCTCCCAATGCGCGAGCAGCGCGGCGCCGTCGAGCTGGCCGTACTTCTCGCGCGCAATGGCGCTGATCTCCTTGCCGGTAGCGAGCACGGCCGTCAGCGCCGCGGTGTCGCGCGCGAAGCCCTCGGCATCGGTCGCCGAGAGGGTCGCCGTCTCGTCGAAATAGCAGAGGTGCGCGATCTCGTCCCACGGCGTCCAGCGGTAGAAGTCGCTCTCGAGGCGCCATTGCGCGGGCGTCAGCGTGCGGCAGAGATCGGCGAGCGCGCGGTACTCGGCCTGCAGGTCGTCGGCGGTGTCCTTCATCGTGATTCCGGGGTTGGTGTCAAAGGCCCAGCTGCCGGGCCGCGAGGTCCTTCATGATCTCCTCGGAGCCGCCGCCGATCATCATGACCTTGACTTCGCGGTAGATGCGCTCGCTCTGCGTGCCGCGCATGTAGCCCATGCCGCCCAGCAGCTGCACCGCCTGGTCGGCGCAGAACTGCATCGCCTGCGTGGCCTGCACCTTGGCCAGGCAGACGCGCGCCACCAGCCGCGCCGGATCGGCCAGCTTGTGCTCGATGCGGTAGGCCAGGTCGTAGACCAGCGTGCGTGAGGCATCGATGCGCAGCGTCATGTCCATGAGCTTGTGGCGCACCACCTGGCGCTCCGACAACGGCATGCCGAAGGAGATTCGCTGGCGCGTCCAGTCGACCGCTTCCTTCAGGCAGACCTCGGCGAAGCCGCAGGCCGATGCCGACATGAACAATCGCTCGGTGTTGAAGTTGTTCATGAAGGACTTGAAGCCCTTGTTCTCGACGCCGACCAGGTTGGCGACCGGCACCCGGCAGTTGTCGAAGCGCAGGTGCGCGGTGTCGGAACTCCACCAGCCCATCTTCTTGAGCGCCGTGCGCGTGAGGCCCGGGGTGTCGCCCTCGATCAGCAGCACCGAGATGCCGCCGGCGCCCCTGATGGCCGGGTCGGTGCGCACCGCGGTGGTGATGAAGTCGGCCCGCATGCCCGAGGTGATGAAGGTCTTCTCGCCATTGACGACGTAGTGGTCGCCATCGCGCACCGCCGTGGTCCTGAGCGCCGCCACGTCGGAGCCGCCCGAGGGCTCGGTGACCGCCAGCGCGGCGATCTTCTCGCCGGCCAGCACCGGCGGGATCACGCGCTGCTTGAGTTCCTCGCTGCCCGCATGAAGGATCGGCGGCAGCGCGATGCTGTGCGAATTCAACGAGGCCTGCAGCCCGCCGCCGCCGCAGCGCGCGAACTCCTCGGCGACGACGAGCTGGAAGAACACGTCGGCCGGCGTGCCGCCGTAGGCCTCGGGATAGCCCAGGCCCTGCACGCCGAGCGATGCAGCGCGCGCATAGAGCTCGCGCGGAAAGGTCTCGGCCTCGTCCCACTCGGCGACGAAGGGCGTGATCTCGCGCGAGATGAACGCGCGCAGGCCGGCACGGAACTGCTCGTGCTCGGGCGTGAAGTAGAAAGGCAGCGGGGGGGCCTCGAGGAATTCCATCGTTTCTCCTGACTGGTGCGAGACTAGCCGCGCGCCGACTGGCGGTCTTGCGCCGACTGGCTGCGCGGCAGCCGGTAGACGCAAGCCACGCAAGCCCGAGCGCCCTACGCTGGCGGCATCGACTCTCCTGGAAGTTGCCATGCCGCCCCTCGGACCCGATCCCGATCTGACCCTGTTCGCCGCGCTCGACCGCGCTGCACGCGCCCACCCGGACGTCGCCGCCTATATCGACGGCGAGCGCGCCTTCACCTTCGGGCAGACCGCCGAGGCTTCCCGCCGACTGGCCGCCGGCCTGCTGGCCATGGGGCTGCGGCGCGGCGACCGCATCGCCCTGCTCTCGCACAACCAGATCGAGTGGCTGCAGCTCTTCTTCGCGGCCTCGCGCATCGGCGTGGCGGTGGTCGCGCTGAGCGCGCGCTACCGGGATGCCGAGATCGAATACATGCTGGCCGACAGTCGATGCCAGGCGGTGTTCACCCTGAGCCGGGCCGACGACTTCGACTGCCTCGCGATGTTCGAGCGGCTGGCGCAGCGGCTGCCCGCTTTGCGCCATGTGCTGCCGATCGACGGCGAGCGCTTCTCCGGGATGGCACGGCAGGATGCCGATGGGCAGGTGGAGTCCGCTTCGGCCGACGTGCGGGCCGACGACCTCGCGATGGTGATCTACACCTCGGGCACCACCGGCCGGCCCAAGGGCTGCGCGCTCACGCATGCCAGCCTGCTGGCCTCGGCCTGGGGGCAGGCGCAGCACACCCAGGTACGGCCCGGCGAGCTGCTGCAGCTGGCCAACCCGTTCAACCATGTCGGCGGAATCACCTGCGGCATCCTGTCGCAGCTGCTGGCGGGCGGCCGCTGCGAGCTGGTGCCGGCCTTCAAGGCCAAGACGGTGCTCGACATGATCGGCCGGCATCCGCCGGCGATCCTGGTCGGCGTTCCGACCATGCTGACGCTGCTGCTGATGCACCCGGATTCGGCATCGGTCGATCTCGGCAGCGTACGGCTCATCATCACCGGTGGCTCGAACGTCGACCAGACGCTGCTTGCGCACCTGCAGGCGCGCATGCCGAAGGCGACGCTCATGAACCTCTACGGCCTCTCGGAAGCGTCCGGTGCGCTCGTGATGTCGCCGGCCGGCTGTGCCGACGCTGACCTGATGCAGGCCATCGGCCAGCCCTTGCAGGGCGTCGAGGTGCAGGCCATCGCGCCCGATGGCCGCCTGCTGCCGCCCGGCGAGATCGGCGAGCTGCGCTTTCGCGGGCTGGGCGTGGTGCGCGACTACATCGGTGCAGCGGCAGGATCAACGGCCTTCGCCGGCGGCTGGCTGCACACCGGCGACCTCGGAATGATCGACCCGCGCGGCTTCATCACGCTCAAGGGCCGCATGAAGGACATGTACATCCAGGGCGGCTTCAACGTCTATCCGGCCGAGGTCGAGGCGCTGATCGCCACCCATCCCGACGTACTGATGGTGGCCGGCATCGGCGTGCCGGACCCGGTGCTCGGCGAGGTCGGCCGCTACTTCGTGGTGCCCAAGGAGGGGCGCTCGCTGGAGGCGGCCGAGTTGCTGGCCTACTGCGCCGGGCGCATCGCCGACTACAAGATGCCGCGCCAGATGGTGCTGCGCAACACGCTGCCGATGACGCCGGCGGGAAAGATCCACAAGGCGCAGTTGCGGACGGAGGCTAGCGACTGAGCGCAAGCCTCTCCCGGCCTCACGGACGCGCAATCAACGTGGCGGCGCCGGCTGGGCTGCATCCGACCCCTGCGGGGGCGCGGTCGGCCCGCCGCTGCCGTACCGGGCAATGTGCTTCACGTAGTTGCGCCATGCCGCCTGCGCTGCTCTGGCGCTCGCCTTCGCCGCGTCCACCGCTTGATCGGGCGACGCAGCGCCATCGTTCTTGAGAAACAGCCGGAACGCCTCGTCCGCTGCCCGCTGCGCCCGCCTGGCCAGCGCATCCGCCCTTGTTGCCGCGGCCCTCAACTGGGCGGCATCCTGTGTGAACGGCTCCATGACACCTCCATATACGAAATTGGTTCTCATTTTCTCGAGGGCCAGTGTAGGGCGGTCGCCGGGATTGCGAAGGCGCCGGAAGCGCTATGCGAGAAGGAATACTGCATGCGCATACAGTTCGAATCGGGCCTCGCGCGCGAACGCCATGCGGCGAGCCACAATGGGCGGCAGGACCTCGGCCATGGAGTTCGATCATGCGCATCGGCGTACCGAAAGAGATCAAGGACAACGAGTACCGCGTCGGCCTGACGCCATCGGGCGTCAACGAGTTGCGGGCGCACGGGCATGCGCTGCTGGTGCAATCCGGTGCCGGAATCGAGATCGGTCTCGACGACGCGCAGTACCGGCAGGCCGGCGCGGCATTGGCGCCAAGCGCCGAAGAGGTCTATGCCTGGGCGGAAATGATCATCAAGGTCAAGGAACCGCAGCCTGCGGAATGCCTGCTGCTGCGTGAAGGCCAGATCCTCTACGCCTACCTCCACCTGGCGCCGGACCCCGTCCAGACGGCGGCCCTGGTGAAGTCCGGCGCCGTCTGCATCGCCTACGAGACCATCACCGGTCCCGGCGGCGGCCTGCCGCTGCTGGCCCCGATGAGCGAGGTGGCGGGGCGCATGGCGATCCAGGCCGGCGCCGCCTATCTCGAAAAGTCCAAGGGCGGCCTGGGGCTCCTGCTCGGCGGCGTGCCCGGCGTGCCGCCCGCCCATGTCGTGATCCTGGGCGCGGGCGTGGTCGGAACGAACGCCGTACAGATGGCCGTCGGCCTCGGGGCGCGGGTCACGATCCTCGACCGCAACATCGATCGACTTCGGTCCCTCGACCTGATCTTCGGCAATCGCGTGGAGACCGCGTACTCGACGACGCACGTGGTGGAAGCGCGCATCGCCGGCGCCGATCTGGTCATCGGCGGCGTCCTCATTCCAGGCGCCGCCGCGCCCAGGCTGGTGACGCGGCAAATGGTGGCCGGCATGAAGAAAGGAGCGGTCGTCGTGGATGTCGCCATCGACCAGGGCGGGTGTTTCGAGACTTCGCATGCAACGACGCACTCCGACCCCACGTTCATCGTCGACGGCGTCATCCACTATTGCGTCGACAACATGCCCGGCGCGGTCCCGCGCACATCCACGTTCGCGCTCAACAACGCAACCCTCGGGCACGCCCTGGAGATCGCCGACAAGGGCTGGAAGCGCGCTGCCATCGACGACCCGCATCTGCGAGACGGGCTCAACGTCGTGCACGGCCACGTGACGCACGAAGCCGTCGCGCGCAGCCTCGGACGCGACTACGTGGACGCCTCCGGCCTTCTCGCCTGACGCCGGCCCATGCTGCAGCGCTACCGCAGGTACGCGAGGTCGCGAATGTCGGAGCGAATCGCGGCCCGATCTGCCCGATGCAGCGTCAGGCTGATCAGCAGTTCCAATCGACGGCGCAACGCGTACAGCATCTGGATCGCCGCGTGGGCGGTTTCTTCGGGATTGCCGAGTGCGGCAATATCCGGAAAGTCCCACAAGGCAGCGTCGGGTTGGCCCGGCCACCGGGGCTGCACCGGCAGTGTCGCCTCGTCGAGCGTGATGACGAAATCCGCCCGAGGCGCGCCTGCCCTCGCCAGATCGACCCAGCTGTGGGGCGATATAGGCGGAACCGGGATGCTCGCGCTGGCGAGGGCGCCAACCGCGGCGGGATGAATCGCGGCACTGACATCCCCGGGTTGGCCGCACGAGGTGACGGAAAAACCATCTCCTCCGAGGTGGGCAAGACAAGCCTGGGCAAGGATGCTGCGCAAGGAATTGCGGCGCGAGACGAAGATCACTGCAATGCGCTTTGCCATTGAAACCTGAACGCAACGAACGATGTGAACAGCGTAGAGCGGCGCAGGCAATGTCCGCAAGAGCGCTGACCCCAGGGCGGGCCCGGAGGCTCGGTGGCGATTGATCTTCGTCAAGGGCAGCGGCCATCCCGCGACCGAAGATGGTCCATTCGCATTCGAACGGACGTCCGTGGAATTCAGAACCATCCTTGTGCATCTCGACAGCTCGAGGCAATGCGCAGTTCGCGTCGATTTGGCGGCTTCGCTCGCCCGGGCCCAGGGCAGCCACCTGATCGGTCTCCTGCCGACGGGCCACCGCGACGGCAGCGCGGCATCGAAGGCGATCGAACATGACTTCAGGGAGCGCATCAGGATGTCCGGTCCCTTGTCCTTCGACCTTCGCCGGATCGACAGTGCATCGCCCGAAGCCATTGCCCGTTGCGGCCGCGCCGGCGAGCTGGTCGTCGTCGGCCAGGTGGACCGCGACAACTCGGAAGCCACGTGCCACGGATGCCTGCCCGAACAGCTCGCGCTCCAGGCGGAGCGGCCCGTCCTCATCGTTCCCTGCGAGCGGATCTCTGCATCGGTCGGCAAGCATCTGCTGGTCGCGTGGGAAGGCACGCGGGAGTCGGCGATGGCACTTCGCGGGCTGACGCCGTTGCTCTCCCGTGCCTCGAGCATCAGCCTGATTTCCCCGCTCAGGGAGAACCGCGCCCCGGGCGCCGGCACGTTGCCGGTGCCGAGGACCCTCGCCTGGCTGCAACGCTACGGAATCCGGGCCGAAGCCATCCAGCACCCTCGCACCATGGGCCTCGCGGACGCCTTGCGGTCGCGTCCGCCGCAAGAGGACATCGACCTTGTCGTGATGGGCGGCTACGAGCGCACCCGCCTGCGCGAGATGGTGCTTGGCGGCGTCGTGCAGGAAATCCTCACGCGCATGAAGGTGCCGGTGCTGATGGCGCCCTGATCGAGGACGCCGGATGATCCCCGACCGATCGACTCCAGGCCGCGAGCGAGGCCTTCGGCCGCACGGCAATCGTTGGCTCCTGGTCGCGGCGCTGCTCCTGGGCGCATGGTGCCTGACCCGTCCGGCCACGGCATCGGCAGCCGAGGCCATCACGGACCAGATGACGTCGAGGCGCTTTCCCGTGAAGCAGGTCTTCACGTTCCTGTTCCTGATGCTCGGGCCCTTCAAGATCATCGGGCCGTTCGCGAGCGCCACGAGGGGAGTGGATCCCGGGTTGACGCGTCGCATCGCCCTGTGGGCGACGCTCTACGCGAGCCTGGCGCTGCTGGTCGCGGCCTTCCTCGGAGAGGGCATCCTGAGCAGCTACGGAATTCCGTTGCCCGTGCTGGCCCTCTCCGGGGGGCTGATCCTGCTTCTGGTGGCCCTGATCAACATCCTCCAGCAGTTCCTGCCGCCGGCCTCGCACAGCGACGACGCCCTCCATGAAGACCGCGCTGACGCCGCTGGCCTTTCCGGCGATCGTCACGCCGTACGGGATCGCGGCGCTGGTCGTGTTCCTGGCATTGAGCCCGGACGATCGGGGCCGTCTGACGATCGGCGTCATCATGCTGGCGATCATGGGGATCAATCTGTTGTTCATGCTCATGACCCGGCATATCCTGTCGGTCCTGGTCGTGGTGCTGCCGGTCCTGGGTGCCGTGCTCGGGATTGTTCAGGTCGCGCTCGGACTCCAGATCATCAACAACTCGCTCAAGGCACTGGGCCTCATGTGAGTGGCCCTAGCCTTCGACGATGACCTCGAAGCGCTTCTCCCGGATCGCCTGCACGAACGCCCGGTAGTCGCTGCGGTTCTGGTCGCAGTATTCGACCGAGAACTCGCCGATGGCATCGTCGAAGGTCTGCCCCGAGCCCATGTAGCCGGAGATCATCGCGGCGTCGCCGGAGCGGGCATGGGCGCGCGCCAGCGCATGGGCGCACATGCGGCTGTATTGCCGAAGCAGGGCCGTGTCCCAGTCCTCGATGACCGCCGACATCTTCATGTCGCGCAGCTGGCGGACATAGAAATCGCGGCCGTTCATGTTCTGGGTCCATCCGAGGAAAACGTCGCTGGCCGCCTGCATGACGCGCTGCCCCACCACGACGCGCTGGCCGTTGTTGGGATGGATGCTCTTCCCCGCATAGGGCTCGAGCACCGAGGGGCGCGCCTCCTTCACCTGCAGGAACAGCGGGTCGTCGTCCGCCGCCATGAACAGCGCGACGGCACACGTCGTGCCGACGCTGCCCACGCCGACCACCTTGAACGCCAAGTCGAAGAAATGGAAGCGGTCGAACAGCGTGCGCGTGTGCTCGGGCAGGGTTTCGCGGTAGGAGGCGATCACCTCGGCATACCCCGACTTGAGGCCCGGGGCCATCTCGGCCGTCGGATGGAAGATCAGGGGAGGCTCGTCCTTGATCCTGGGCCTTGTCCCCTCCTGCGAGACCAGCTTCGGGTACAGGTGGTCGGGCACGGTCTTGCGCCGTTCCGTTTCGATCCGCTCGGCCAGCCGCTTGCGCACCTCCTGCAGGACGGCCGGATCGCCCGAACGATCCGCGTAGCGCTGCAGATCGATCTTGTCGTACCAGACGTCGAGGGCCCGCATCGACGCGTAATTGGCCATTCGTTCGCGATACTCGCGCGCCACGTCCGTCACCACGCGCGCCGCGTCGCTGTCGGGAAGCCGCAGATGCTGGGCCGCGATCACCACGCTCGCGGCCAGGCGCTTGAGGTCCCACTCCCAGGGGGCCGGCAGCGTTTCGTCGAGGTCGTTGATGTCGAAGATGACATTGCGCTCCGGCGTCGCGAAGCCGCCGAAGTTCATCAGGTGGGCATCGCCGCAGGCCTGCACCCGGATCCCGCTGTTCGGCGTGCCGCCGAGGTCCGCGGCCATCAGCGCGGCGGAGCCGCGGTAGAAGGCGAACGGCGACGCGGACATGCGCCCGAAACGGATCGGGACCAGGTTCTCCATGCGGCCCTCGTTGGTCTCGAGCAGGAGCGCGACCGGATCGCGCCGGCCCTTCGGCGCCTTCCAGCCCGCATGCGACACGCGCGGCACCTTGTCGCGCAGCGCCTTTCCCTTGGCGCGCCGTTGCTCGGCGGATTCGTAGGGCGTCTCCGCTGGATTCGATGCGTTCGCGCGTCCGTTCTTGCTGGTTTTGGCCATACCCGTCCTCCTGGCAATTGATTCTTGCAAGCCGAAGTCTTCAGCGCATCCGCCGCTGCGCCGAACGGACACACCGGGAAATCCTAAGCGGGCGGCACCCGCCCGGCTTGAGCCAGATCAACGCCGCGCAGTAAGGGTCTACCCGTGTCGGCCGGTGGCCGGATTCAATCCGGACGCCCCTCGGTAAGCTGCCGGACGACCGCGTCGCGACCGAAGCGCTCGGTCGCAGCCGCGGCGGGATCGATCCAGTCCGGCAGGTGCAGCAGCAGGTAGACGGCCAGGCCCTCGAGCCGGGGCTCGTAGGTTCGCCGCAGTTGCCGGATGGCCTGCAAGGCGGCCTCGTCGTCACGCCAGTTCGGCAGGATCCGGCGGATGGTGGGGGTGAGAACCCGTAGCGCCTCGTCATCCATCCGGCGGGCGGACACCTGCTGCACCGGCGCCACGCGCAGCGACTCGCTGGCTTCGTCGAGGATGCGCCTCAAGGCCGAGAAGGTGGCGGTGGCCTGGTGACGCCGGGCGTCGTCGGCCCCGGCGATGAGCAGCGTGCACACGTCCAGCACCACCGCCAGGGAGCCCAGCCATGAATGGCCTTCGTGCTGCGAGCGGTAGTACGCCAGCATCGGGTAGACGGCGTGGCTCTCGACCAGGTCGCTGGCCCAGATCTCCCAGTCCCTGAGCCAGCGTTCGAGCGCCTCGGGACTGTCGTGCACATGCCAGCCGAGCAGCGCGGCCGCGGTCGGCGGCGAGCCGGCGCGGGCGGAGAATTCGATCAGCTGAAGATCGCGTCGGGTGAAGTGCTGATAGAGCACCGGCAGGTAGCCGATGGTGAGCGCGATGAAGCCGAAGCCGGTGCCGGCTTCGACGATCACCAGCAGCCGCGCCAGCCAGTGGTGCGGCACGTTGTCGCCATAGCCGAGCGTGAAGAAGGCGTCGCCGCTGATGATGATCAGGTCGATCAGCGTGTCGGCGCCGGCTTCGGGCACCAGGCCCTGCAGCGCCCATTGCATCAACCCGAAACCGACGATCATGCTCGCGCCCCACAAGGCGAAGAGCATGACCATCGACAGCGGACCGTAGACCCCGATGAAGTCCTCGCGCCGACGGCCCTCGGGCCAACGGTCGGCGCACCAGGCCCAGACGTCCCAGGTGCACTTGAAGAAATAGCGGTTCAGCCGTACCCGCCGACGCACCGGGCGCGGCAGCAGAACCACTTCGAAGGCATCGATGAGGGTCGCCAGCACCAGGAGGGCGCCGAGCAGCAAGGCGATCAAGGGCATCGAGGACTGTCCGGTGAAGGAAACGCCCATCATGCCTCGTCTGCACCCGGGCCTTCTTTCTCCAGGCGGTGCCGAAACCCCGCCGAAGCCAGGAGCCCGCCCGGCGGGCGCCCGCGCGGGCGCTCAGGCGGCTATGAAACTGAGTCGGGCCTCGTGCGGCAGCCCGTCGCGAACAATGGCCCGGGCGTCGTCGTCCGCGAAGTCGAAGAGCGCATCCGGGATCTCTTTTTCCTCGAGCGCGAAGAGAATCTCGATCGCCTCCTGCTGCTCACTGGAGAATGCGCTGGCCTGGCTCAACTGATTGAACTTCGCGGCCGTCTCCTTCGGGGCCAGTGGGTGCAGCTCGAGCAGCTCGAGCACGAGCTTGATCTGCGAAGGCGTGAGGGGCTTGGGCGCGGCGGAACGCTTCATGGCGTCTGATCCTTTGGGTTGGGGCTCGGGACTGTTCCCTGGCCGTGGAATCAGTCTCTTCGCCGATTCTTAAGCGTCGCTGAAATGCGCGTAAAGAACCATGCCGGGTCGTAAAAACTCGGCCTCCGTGTGAGGAAAGTCTCGCGCCATCGGGGCAAAGGGTGTCGTTGTTGCGACATCCGCTCCGGACGGACCGATCCGGGTGTTGGCTCCGCATTTACACCAAACGCGCCTCCTGCAGCAAAAAAGACGCTGCAATCCGGCTTCGATCCTCTTGATCCCGGATTGGGAAATTGGCATCGATCGCTTGGATCATTCTCAATTGATGATCAGCCCCGTCCGAGATCAACGAGACGCCGGAAGTGACAGTCCGCAGGCGCAATAGACTTTCGCGCATCGATCACAACGGGAGGCGACATGTCGGACAGATATTCTCAAGAGAGGTCCACCCCTCGGATGCCAGCCTGTCGCAAATCCTTCTTTTCTCTTCACTTCGATGGACGGGCACTCAGAGCACTCGGCTCCAAGAGAACCATCTACTACCCAGCCGACTCAGGCCGTCCCATCAAAGACGTTTTCGACTATTCGATGGACCGTCAAAAAGTCCGAGAACAAGGGCCAATTCCGGAGGGCGCATACTGGATTCAACCCACTGAGCTTCAAGAGAACGCTTGGTACAGACTGCAAAATTCGCGGACGGCCTGGGGCGATTTCTGGATCACCATTCATCCGTTCCCCAGCACCGAGACGCACCAGCGAGGCGGCTTCTTCATTCACGGCGGCAGCACGCGGGGAAGTGCCGGATGCATTGACCTCACGGTACGCATGAAGCACTTCGCAAACGCTCTTGCCGAAGAACTCAAAGGCAGACAAGGGTGCTACATCCCCCTCACCGTTCGATACGACCGATGAAAAGGCTGTTCGCGTTCTTCCTGCTCGGGCTGTGTGCCGTACTGATCTTGTTTGTCGGTTACATGAACATCGAGTCCATTGCCGGCGCGTTCGGTGAAGGTCCGCCGTATTACGGGCGGACGACGAACATGGACAAATGGGAGAACCCACTCCCCATCCTCGCGGTGTTGGACGCGTTAACGGTCTTGATCGTTGGTCTGTGCGGACGATGGGCGCTTGGGCAAATCAGATAGCGGAGTCCGGAAAATATCTGCTCGCGCCGGAACATCGTCCGGCACCTCCCTTGCGCCCTCACCAGGCTTGCGATACCACCGCGGATAGAACGCCGCCACCTGCGGCCCGTCGGTGGCCAGCGCATGGCAGCCATCGAGCTGGAAGGGCTGCTGCGTCTCGGACACCGCGAGGTCGGTACCGGCCAGGGTCTGCAACACGCCGGTGCCCATGGTGCGCAGCAGTTCCGACATGTGGGTGCAGCCGCGCACGCCGCCGAACAATCGCGCCGTGGCCCGRCTGAATCCCGGCCCGACGCGCAGCCCGATCAGCGCCGCATAGTCGGGCGCGATCGCGCCGCAGATGCCGTCGAAAGGCGCCGAATCGGTGGCGGCCACGGCGTCGACGATCAGCGCGGTGGCATCGACCGTGAGCCGCAGCCACATCGAATGGATCGGCACCCCGCCCTGCCGCTCGCCGCCCGGGAAGCGGAAGTCGTGGGCCCGCACGTCCTCCAGATGGCCTTCGACCTCCCAGAGGCCGTCGGCGCGGCGGAAACCCCGGATCGTGATGGTGCGGCCGTGCACCTCGGTGCGTTCGGCGGAAGATGGCGGCAATGGCATGGCAGGAGCGTCGATGATGCCATCCGCGCGCGACCCGCGTCTTGCGTGCAATGGCTGTGCCGCGACAGCGAGTTGGCGCAAGCCTTGGGCGGGGCCGCTCGCTAAGCTGCCTGCTCCAGTGACATCCCGTCGACACACCGAGGAGCGAGACCGCCATGACCCCACCCCCGACCGCGCAGAAGACCGTCCGCATCGGAGGCGCCTCGGGCTTCTGGGGCGACAGCATGGTGGCCGCGCCGCAGCTCGTGAAGCTCGGCCGGCTCGACTACCTGGTGTTCGACTTCCTGGCCGAGACCACGATGTCGATCCTGGCCTCCGCGCGCGCCAGGAAACCCGAGCTGGGCTACGCCACCGACTTCGTCGACATCGCGATGAAGTCGGTGCTGGCCGAGGTCAAGCGCCAGGGCATCAAGGTGGTGAGCAATGCCGGCGGCATCAACCCGCACGGCTGCGCCGCCGCGCTGCAGGCGCTGGCCGAAGCCGAGGGCGTGGCGCTGCGCATCGCGGTGGTCGAGGGCGACGACGTCGGCGCGCAGATGCCGCAGCTGCGCGAGGCCGGCACGCGCGACATGTTCACGGACGAGGCGCTGCCCGAGAAGGTGCTGAGCGCCAACGCCTACCTGGGGGCGCTGCCGATCGCGGCCGCGCTGGCGGCCGGCGCCGAGGTGGTGATCACCGGACGCTGCGTCGACAGCGCGGTCACGCTCGGCCCGCTGATGCACGAATTCGGCTGGACGCCCGACGACCACGACCTGCTGGCCTCGGGCAGCCTCGCGGGCCACATCATCGAATGCGGCTGCCAGGCCACCGGCGGCCTGCACACCGACTGGGAAGACATCCCCGACTGGGCCCACATGGGCTACCCGATCGTCGAGTGCCATGCCGACGGCAGCTTCGTCGTCACCAAGCCCGAGGGCACCGGCGGCAAGGTGATCCGCGCCAACGTGGCCGAGCAGTTGCTCTACGAGATCGGCGACCCGGGCGCCTACCTGCTGCCCGACGTGAGCTGCGATTTTCGTGCGGTGGCGATCGAACAGGCGGGCCCCGACCGCGTGCGCGTGGGCCCGGCGCGCGGTCGGGCGCCCTCGCCGAGCTACAAGGTCTCGGCGACGCAGCTCGACGGCTTCCGCTGCGCCGGCAGCATGGTCTTCATCGGCATCGATGCGGAGAAGAAGGCGGTGCGCACGGCCAAGGCGATCATCGAGCGCACCGGCGAGATCCTGCCGCAGATGGGCCTGCCTCCCTTCACCTCGACCTCCTTCGAGGTGATCGGCGCCGAGTGGCTCTACGGCCCGCATTCGCGCACGCGCCAGGTGCGCGAGGTCACGATGCGGGTGGTCGCCAACCATCCGCAGAAGGCAGCGCTGACGATGTTCGCACGCGAGATCGCGCCCTCGGGCACCTCCTGGGCGCCGGGCACCACCAGTCCCGGCGGCGGACGGCCTGCGGTCTCGCCGCTGATCAAGCCCTTCGCGTTCACGCTGGCCAAGGCCCAGGTCCCGGTGGCCTTCGTGCTCGACGGCGAGCGGCATGCGGTCGCCATCCCCTCAGGTGCCGACGGCGGGCCGGCCGCGCCGATGGCCGAGCCTGCGGCCTTCACCGGGGACCACGGCGAGCAGGTCGAGGTCCGGCTGATCGACCTGGCCTGGGCCCGCAGCGGCGACAAGGCAAACATGTCCAACATCGGCCTGGTCGCGCGCCGGCCCGAATGGCTGCCGCTGCTGTGGGACCGGGTCACGCCCGAGTTCGTGCGCGGCTACTTCGCGCACCTGGTGCACGGCAAGGTCGAGCGCTTCCACCTGCCCGGCATCGCGGCCATGAACCTGCTGCTGCACGACGCCCTCGACGGCGGCGGGCCGTCGTCGATGCGCATGGACCCGCTGGGCAAGGGCATGGCGCAGATGCTGCTGGATGCGACGGTGCGGGTGCCGCGCAGCGTGGCGGAGTCAGCGGGGCGACACGGCTGAGCGCGCCTGTCTCAGGCCGCGGTGCCGGCCTCCGGCCCACCGCCCTCCAGTTCCGTGTACTCCGGGTCGAAGGCATGCACCCGTGCGCTGGGCGGTAGACCGAGAAACTGGGCCAGGCCGCGACATGGACCTGCTCGTGCTAATCGTGCAGCAGCGACTCCATCAACTGGCGCACGATCGCCAGCCCCGGTGCCTCCGTGCGCCGGCGCAGCGTGACCAGCCCGAAACGCGCGGTGCGCTCCATCGGCGGCTTCATCCTGAGCTCGACCAGGTCGGGTGCCGCGGCGCGGATCGCCAGCAGCACCGCATCGGTATGCCGCGCCACCTCGATCAGGCTCGAGACCTCCTCGCACTGCAGCGTCACGCACTGTGACGGATGGGCCTCCGGCCCGTAGGCCTCGATCAGGCCGCGGGCCACCTCGTCGCTCAGCGGCGTCGAGGCGATCGGGTAGCGCTGCACATCTTCGAAGCGCACGCCGTTGCGCTTGCGCGCCAGCGGATGGCCGCGCCGGCACATGAAGACGCCGCGCATCTCGCGCAGCATGCTCACTTCGAGGTCGACACCGGGCGCCAGCGAACGCGCATCGAGCACCAGCGCATCGAGCGTCCGGGCGCGCAGGGCCTGCGTCAGCAGCTCGGTCCCGCCGCGCGCCACGACCACCCGCACCTTCGGATGGTGGGTCGCCATGTGCATCAGCAGCGGCGTCATCAGCATCGCGCCCGGCCCCGAGCCCATGCCGATGCGGATGGCGCCGCCCTGCCCCTGGCGCATCTGCCCGCCGCTGTCGCGCAGCTCGCCGGCCTCGAACACCAATTGCCTCGCACGCACCACCACGTCGCGCCCGAACGGCGTGAGCTCGCTGCGGCGGCCGATGCGGTCGAACAGCGGCATGCCGAGCTCGTCCTCGAGCGCGCGGATGCTGCGGCTGAAGGCCGGCTGGGTGATGCACATCGCCTGCGCGGACTTGCTGAACGAGCCGCTCTCGGCCAACGCGATCAGGTGCCGGAGTTGCACCAGCGTCATGGGACGGCCCTCGAAGATCCATGCATTGAAGTAATCATCTGGCGGACAACAATGCATTGGATGTTCTCATGCGCCACTCCTACGATGCAAGCGCGTCCCCCATTTCGAGGGACGGCCCCACAGCCCATCGTCAGGAACCCCATGAAGCGCTTCTTCCAACGTTCGATCGCCGGCCTGTTGCTGCTGGCCGCAGGCGCCGCCTTCGCCCAGTCCTACCCGAGCAAGCCGGTCAACCTGATGGTGCCGTACCCCGCGGGCGGCCCTTCGGATGCCGCCGCGCGCATCTTCACCGTGCCGCTGGGCAAGGAACTGGGGCAACAGGTGATCGTCGAGAACCTCGGCGGCGTCGCCGGCGCGCTGGCCGCGCAAAAGGTGCTGGCGGCGCCCGCCGACGGCTACTACCTGTTCCAGGGCTCGCCCAACGAAGTCATCCTTGCGCCGCTGGCCAACGCCGCCGTGAAGCTCAAGGCCGAGGACTTCCGCCTGGTGCATCCGGTGACCGATGCGGTGATGGTGGTGGTCGCGCGCAAGGAACTCCCCGCCAACAACATCGACGAGTTGATCGCGCTGGCGCGCAAGTCGGGCGACAAGCCGCTGACCTACGGCAGCGTGGGCATCGGCTCGCTCTACCACCTGATCCTCGAGGACGTGCAGCGCCGCACCGGCATCCAGCTGATCCACGCACCCTACAAGGGCAACGCACCGCTGTTGCAGGACATCGGCGGCGGCCAGGTCGATTTCGCGGTGCTGGTGTACAGCGCCGGCATGGGCGCGATGGCCGACCAGGGTCGGCTGAAGGTGATCGGCCAGCTCGGCGCCCAGCGCTCGGAGCTGCTGAAGAACGTGCCCACCGTGAGCGAGGGCAGGGAGCTGAAGGATTTCTCGTTCCAGATCTGGAGCGGCTTCATGGTGCCGAAGAACACGCCGGAAGACGTGGTGCAGCGCTTGCACAAGGCGATCGGCGCCACCTTGAAGGACCCCGGCGTGCGCTCGCAGCTGGCGGCCCAGACGCAGTTGGCGGCGCCGCCGATGTCGCTGGCCGAAGCGGCGAAGTTCTACGAGAACGAGACCGCGCGCTACCGTGCGATCGCCAAGTCGATCAACCTGCAACCGCAATAGGCAACAGGAATCCCATGAGCGCACTCCTCGATCAACTGCACAGCCAGGCGGAAGAATTCATCGGCCTGCGACGCGACATCCACCACCACCCCGAACTCGCCTTCGACGAGCACCGCACCGCGGCCCTGGTGGCCGAGAAGCTGCAGGCCTGGGGCTACGAGGTCGAGCGCGGACTCGGCGGCACCGGCGTGGTGGGCCGGCTGGTGCGCGGCAGCGGCCGGCGCCGGCTGGGCCTGCGCGCCGACATGGACGCGTTGCCGATCGACGAGGCCACCGGCCTCGGCTACGCCAGCTGCAACGCCGGCGTGATGCATGCGTGCGGCCACGACGGCCACACCGCGATGCTGCTGGCCGCCGCCCGGCATCTGGCCGAGCGGGGCCGCTTCTCGGGCACGCTGAACCTGATCTTCCAGCCGGCCGAGGAAGGCGGCGGCGGGGCGCTGCGGATGATGAACGACGGGCTGTTCGACAAGTACCCGTGCGATGCGATCTTCGCGATGCACAACATGCCGGGCATGCCGCAAGGGCGCCTGGTGCTGCGCGAAGGCCCTGCGATGGCCTCCTCCGACTACGCCACGGTCACCCTCACCGGGGTCGGCGGCCACGGCGCCATGCCGCACCGCGCGGCCGACCCGGTCGTCGCGGCGGCCAGCATCGTGATGGCGCTGCAGACCGTGGTGTCGCGCAACGTCGACCCACTGCAGATGGCCGTGGTCACGGTCGGCGCGATACACGCCGGCAAGGCCAACAACGTGATCCCTCAGCAGGCGACGCTGGAGATCAGTATCCGC
The DNA here is from genome assembly GCF_056405295.1 of Variovorax sp. P1_H2. Lineage (NCBI taxonomy): Bacteria > Pseudomonadati > Pseudomonadota > Betaproteobacteria > Burkholderiales > Comamonadaceae > Variovorax > Variovorax sp. P1_H2. The sequence continues at coordinate 33,807 of NZ_JBFUCJ010000056.1, forward strand.
GCGCTCGACCGCGAGGTGCGCGCCACGCTCGAGCGGCGCGTGAAGGCGCTGATCGCCGCCCAGGCCGAGAGCTTCGGTGTCACGGCGCGGATCGACTGGCGGCCGGGCTATGCGGTGCTGGTCAACACGCCCGAGGAGACCGCCTTCGCACGCGAGGTGGCGCTCGAACTGCTCGGCGCCGACAAGGTCACGCTGCAGGGGCCGGCCCTGCCGGGCAGCGAGGACTTCGCCTTCATGCTCGAGAAGCTGCCGGGCAGCTACCTGTTCATCGGCAACGGCGACGGCGACAGTGCCGGCGCCTGCATGGTGCACAACCCGGGCTACGACTTCAACGACGACAACGTGGCGATCGGGTCGGCATACTGGGCGCTGCTGGCGGAGCGCTTCCTGGCGGCCTGAAGAAAAGCGAACCGCGCCCAGTCCCGGGGCGCTCCCCTCGCAGCAGTGCGGCGCGCGGCGCATAATACGCGCCCCTCCATCCGGAAGCGCTGACATGGAACAGTTCGATCAGGCGAAGGTCGTCTCCGTGCTCAACCGGCTACTTGAAGCCGAGCTGGCCGGCGTGGTGCGCTACACGCACTACTCCTTCTTGGTGTTTGGTTTCGGCCGCATTCCCATCGTCTCGTGGCTGCGCGAACAGGCCGACGAATCGCTGCTGCACGCGCAGCAGATCGGCGAGTGGATCACCACGCTCGGCGACTACCCCTCGCTCGCGATCGGGCCACTGCTCGATTCGCACCAGCACGACATCGCCGCCATGCTGCGCGAATCGCTCGACACCGAGGCGCGTGCGCTGGCCCTGTACCGCGAGTTGCTGTCGCATGTGGGAGGCCGCTCGGTGGCGCTGGAGGAGTTCGCGCGGCAGATGATCCACGCCGAGGAGTTGCACGCCGCGGACGTCGACAAGATGCTGCGCAAGCCAGGCAACGTGGCGGCGTTCTCGCCGAAGCCGGTGCCCTGAGCCTTCTGCCGCTCACGGTCGGCAGCATGAATGTTGCACTGGCCCCGCGTCGGAGCCGAAGCAGGCGCGACAAACGAATATCAACCGTGCCGAACAGCAATATGAACTCGCCGAGACCGCCGACCCCGCACGAGTTCGCCGTACTGCGCGTGCTTCGTTCGGATGCTGAACGCCTGCCGCGCACAGCCGCGAGGATGGCTGCGACCTATCTCCCCACCCTTCAGGTACCCGACTCCTGGCGGCCCGTGCTGGCACGAGCGCTCGACGAGCGAGCCGGCAACGCGACATGTCCGCCGCTGGACGAGTTGCATGCCGAGTACGGCAGACTCGGTGCCTGGCTGCCCGCGTCATATCACGGCGATGCCATGGACGCGCGATTCTGGCTAGTGGGTCTGGACGAGCGCGCGGCCGAATACCTGCCCCGACCATCAATCAAACCCTGATCGACGCACCGGCATCGTCATCTCGCGAAACGCCTTCGATATTCCACAAGGCTCACACCCAGTCGACGACCAAACGCCCGCCGAAAGCCGTCCACATTCGCATAGCCCACCGCATCGGCCAGTCGTTTGGCCGGCAAGTCCGACTCCTCGGCCAAGCGACGAGCTGCGTCGATCCTCGCATTCTCGACAAACTCCGCGGGCGTCGTCCCGGTCTCGCTGCGGAAGATCCGCGCGAAGCTCCTTTCGCTCATGCCTGCGCGTGACGCCAGGACGGGCACGGACAGATCGTCCTTCAGATTCGCAAGCACGTAGTCCTGCACCTCGCGCACACCGGAACGCTCGGACGTCTGCGCCGCCAGGTGGGCACTGAACTGGCTCTGCCCGCCGGGGCGCTTGAGGAACATCACCAGCTCGCGCGCCACGCGCAGCGCGAGTTCGCGGCCGTGATCCTCTTCCACCATCGCGAGTGCGAGATCCATGCCGGCGGTCACCCCGGCGGAGGTGAAGAGCTTGCCGTCCTTCACATGGATGGCGTCCGCTTCGACGCACGTACGGGGGTATGCCGCCGCGAGGCGGGCAGCGGAATTCCAGTGCGTCGCCACCCGCTTGCCGTCGAGCAGCCCGGTGGCCGCCAGCACGAAGGCGCCGGTGCATACCGAGCCATAGCGTCGCACGGCGCGAGACTGGCGCCGCAGCCAGTCCTGCAACTGGACGTCGCTCGCCATGTCCTCGATGTTGGGGCTGCCCGCGACGAGCAAGGTGTCGATGGACCCGCGATGGGTCGCCACGGTCGCGTCGACGGCCAGGCGCAACCCGCTGCTGCTCTTGAGCATGCCTTCCTCGGCGCCGATCACCTGCACCTGATAGGCACGGGGCTTGCCGAGCTGGCGCGATGCCTCGGCGAATACGTCGGCAGGTCCTGCGACATCAAGCAGTTGGACACGGGGAAATGCGAGTATGGCGATGCGCATGGCTGACAAAGCCCAATGATTGGCAGAAAACGCCGTACGTTGGCAAGGGCGATGACGGAAGTTTGGCAGAAACTAGCAGTCCCTGCAAAAGCTGCCAAAGGAACCTGCTGTGCAAAGCCCGTCCATGAACCCGTCCCTCCCGTTGTATCCGCACTGCGAATCTTCCGTACGCAACCTGCCTGTCAGCCTGTTTGGATCGGTCATGGGCCTCTCTGGGCTGGCCCTTGCCTGGCGGCTTGCGCACAGCAGCCTGGGTGCGCCGGCCTTTGTCGGCGAGGCCATCGGAGCGTTCGCTCTGGGCGTCTTCCTGCTTGTCTCTTTGGGCTATCTGGCCAAGCTCGCAAAGCATCCGGAGGCCGTGCATGCGGAGTTTCATCACCCCGTGGCCGGCAACTTCTTCGGCACCATCGTGATCTCGGTTCTCTTGCTGTCCGCCGTCGTCGGGCCGTATCACGCGCCCGCCGCGCGCGCCATCTGGACCGTGGGAGTGCTGGCGACTTTCGCGCTGAGCTTCGTCGTTGTCTCCCGCCTGCTCAAAGGTCAGGTGGAGGCGTCGCACGCCGTGCCGGCCTGGCTGATTCCGGGCGTGGCCACGCTCGACATCGCCGTCACCGGCGGACACATGCCCATGGCCTGGGCTGCGGAACTCAATCTGATTGCCGGCGCAGTCGGCGCCGTGCTGGCGCTCGTGCTCTGCGTGATGATCGTCAGCCGGCTTGTGCATCGTGACCCGCTTGCGCCCGCAATGACGCCGTCATTGATGATTCTGGTGGCGCCCTTCGCAGTGGGCTTCCTCGCGTACAGCAGTATCGTTGGCGGCATCGACCGCTTCGCCGCGCTGCTCTTCTACTTCGGGCTGTTCATGTTCGCCGTGGTCGCGCCGAAAGTGTTCCGCCCGAGCGTCAAGTTTTCTCCGGCTTGGTGGACGATCGGCTTTCCGATGGCGGCGCTGGCCAACGCAGCGCTGAAGTATGCGCAATTCCGGGCGAGCGGGCCGCTCTGGGTCCTCGCCGCAGTGCTGCTGGGCGCGCTGAGCTTGGCGTTGGCGGTTCTGACGGTACGGACGGTGCGGATCGCGCTCAACGGAACGCTGTTCACATGAGCCGGGGTTGCCTTCCCACGCCATCGGCTGCTGGTTTTTCGCATGCAGATGGTGGTGGGTGAACGGCCGGGCCCCGGGCGGCCGTCGGCCTACAGAAGATCCTTCAGCCGCGCCCGCAGCCGGCTGATCGCCTGGCTGTGCAGCTGGCAGACCCGGCTCTGGCTGACTTCGAGGATGGCGCCGATCTCGCGCAGGTTCAGCTCTTCCTCGTAGTACAGGTTCAGCAGCAGCTGGTCGCGCTCGGGCAAGGCCGAGATGGCGTCGATCAGCTGGTGGCGAAAGCCGCTCTCGAGCAACTGCTCGAGCGGATCGTCGCTGGAAGCCTGGCCCTTGCGGGCCTGCTGCGCGTGCAGGTCGAGGAACGGATTCTCCGATTCGCCCTTCGCGAAGTCCTCGACATAGACCAGCTGGCAGCCATGGATCTCCTGCAGCAGCGACTGGTAGGCCTCCAGGTCCATCTTCAGTTCCTTCGCGATCTCCCCTTCGGTCGGAGATCGGCCGAGCCGGTGCTCGAGCGCGTGGATCGCCTTCTCGACCGCGCGCGCCGACTGGCGCAGTCCGCGCGAGCCCCAGTCGCTGGCACGCAGCTCGTCGAGCATGGCGCCGCGGATGCGCTGGCTGACGAAGGTCTCGAACTGCGCGCCCTTGTTGTCCTGGTAGCGGCTCGACGCATCGAGCAGGCCCAGCATGCCGGCCTGGATCAGGTCGTCGAGCTCGACGCTCGCCGGCAGCTTGGCGATCATCTGCAGCGCGATGCGTCGCACCAGCGGCTGGTGCTGCTCCAGCAGGTGAGACTTCTCAATGGTGCCCTGTGCGGTGTACACGTGCGGTCCTTTGTTGCTTGACGGTTGATCGGTTCGTTTCTCTCAGGCGACGGCCGTGCTCGGCACCGGCGTCGCCCGAAGGGACGGCAGGTCGATGCGCGGACCGCCCGGCGGCGCCGCGACGGATCGCGGGCCGCGCCCGCGCGGAACGGCCGTGCGCCAGGGCCAGCCGGCCATGTCGACCGCGATGCGGCGGAAATCCACCGCCGCCGGGCTGGCCGGGAAGGCCTCCACCACGGTCTGCCGCAGACGCCGCGCGTCCGCCAGATGTGGATCGGAGCGCACCCAGCCGGCCGCCTCGAGCGACACCGCGAGGTAGCGGCTGCCGGTGCTGGCGAGGTTGTGGGTGATCCGTTGCGCCTCCTCGGCGCCGGCCACGCCGTCGACCAGGAAGCGCAGCTGCTTCAGTCCGTGCGCGTAGTGCAGTCTCTTGATGCCCGCATAGGCCGCGGTGATCGACGCCGCGTTCGGCTGCAGCACCAGCAGCAACTCGTCCGCCAGCCGGGCCAGCGGCGACAGCCGGCCCTCGTTGTCGGTCTGGGCGTCGATCAGCACCACGCCGCCGGGACACAGCACCCTCGGATCGATCTCGGCATGCCGATCGCCGAGCGGTGCCGGCAGCACGCCGACGCCGCAGTCGGCGCGGGCGATCGCGCCGTCGCGGGTCAAGCGCCGATCGGCGACATCGGCCAGGTCGCCGAGCGGGTCGATGGCCCAGGCGGCGCAGATCGCCGCCGCCGTGCCGCCGTGTTCATCGAGGACCAGCACGTCCTTGCCCTGATGGACCAGGGCCGCGCCCAGGTTCATGGTGGCGTCCGAGGCGCCACCGCCGGGCCCCATGCCCGCGACGGCGATGACGCGCGTGGGCGTATGCGCCAGCAGGCGCCGCAATCCGTCCGCCTGATCTGCAACCAGCTTGCTCATGCGTCGCTCCTCAACCCTGTTGCGCCAGCGCCCTGGGCTGCCGGGTCGGCGCGGTGGACTCGGTGCCGAGCGCTTCGAGCAGCACGAAGAGCTTGCCGACACCCACGAACAGCGCGTTGCCGGTCAGCGGCCTGCTGGAACGCACCGGCCGCCCGGTGAGCTGGTTCAGCAGCATTCGCGTTCGATCGGCCCACTCGCCCTTCGCCTGCAGCAGCCGCCACACGGTGGTGCTCACCTGGCCGGCGATGAGCAGCCGCTTCATCATGTCGGGGTCGCCCAGCTCGCCGATGCCGCCGATCAGTTGCACGCCCTGGCGCAGCAGTCGAAAACAGGGGTCGGCCTCGGCCGCCCAGCCCTGCCATTGCGCGAGTTGCTGCGCGCTCACCGCGTGGCCGAGGTTCGACAGCAGGTAGCTCTGGGCCAGGATCTTCTGGCCGCGCGCATCGAGCACACGCGTGACCACGCAGCGCAGCCGGGGCAGCGCACGCGGGTCGATGGCGGCCGAGGGACTGATCCTCAGCAGCACCTCGGCCTGCGCCTCGCACTGCAGCGCGGGCTTGCCGCGGAACGTCACGGCACGCGCCTCGCCGAACGCCAGCCCGAGCCGGGCCAGCTTGCCCGAGGCCTCGGTCACAGGGTCGATCACCGCGGTCGAGCCGGATGCCCGCGCCAGCCAGCGCTGGCTCTGGGCCTGCCATTCCACCATCGACTCCAGGCTCGGCAGCCGAGGCAGCACGTGCACCAGCGTGCGGCCGAGCGACTGCTGCCGCAGCCACTGGACCTGGCGCAGACCCGGCCTGCGCCGGGCCTCCATGCCACCCCGGACGGCCGCCGTCGACAGCCACTGGTTGGGTGCGGCGAGCGGCAGGCCGCTGCGGTCGGACAACAGCAGGCTGCCCTGGCATTCGTAGGCATCGCCGCCTTCGTTCGAGCGCAGGCCGAGCTGTCCCGAAAGGGCCAGCACATGGGCATCGCAGCCGGCGGCAATCTCGCTGCGCGCCTGCGCCATCAGGTCCTCCAGCACCGCCTTCTGGCCGACGGCCTCGTCGCCCGCGTTGCGCCAGAGGCGGCGCGCGCCCTCGAATCCGATCTGCGCCCCGGCCAGTGCGCCGGCCGCGGTCGCAAGCTCCTGGGCGTCATGCGCCATGGCGCGGATCAGGTTCTGGTATTGCAAGCGCAGCCGGTCGGTCTCGGCCTGCGCCTGAACGACCTGGGCGGAGGGTGCGGCGCCCGCGGGCTCGTCGTGCATGTCGGCCTCGGCCGGCACGAACAGCGGGTTGTGGCGGCGCGGCTGGAACACGCTGTCGACCAGTTGCGAACGATCGGCCAGCATCAGGTTCTCGGGCACCTTCTGGCCGCTCGAGACGTAGTGCACCGGCAGCCGGTGGCGGATCACGGTGTCGATCAGCGCGCCCGGATGCGTGGCCTCGTCGACCTTGGTGAAGATGCAGCCCGCCAGGTCGTTGCCGCCGCCGCCGTGGCGATAGGCGTGCACCACCTCGTTGAGCGTGTCGCCATGGCTGGTCGCGTTGAGCAGCAGCAGCCGCTTGACCGGCCGGTGGCTGTTGCACAGCATCACGATCTGGTCCGACACCGAGCGGTCGCGCTGGCTCATGCCGACCGTGTCGATCAGCACCATGTGCTTGTCGCGCAGGTCCTGCAGCACCAGGTGCAGATCGGCCGCGTCCTTCACCGCGAACACCGGCACGTCGAGGATCTGGCCGTAGATGCGCAGCTGCTCGTAGGCGCCGATCCGGTAGCTGTCGGTGGTCACCAGCGCCAGCTTGTCGGCGCCGAAGCGCATCACGCAGCGCGCCGCCAGCTTGGCGGTGGTGGTGGTCTTGCCGACACCGGTCGGGCCCATCAGCGCATAGACCCCTCCCTGCGCCAGCAACGCATCCTCGTCCTCGTGCACCGGCACGGCGCGGATCAACTCGGCACGGGCGAAGGCCATGCCCTCGGCGTAGCTCTGTCCGGTGGGCAGTTTCTCGAGCATGGCCTTCGACAGCTTGGCGCTGAACCCGGCGCCAAGCAGCGTGCGCAGCAGCCGGCTGCGCACCGGGTCCTGGCGCTGGCGGTCGTTCCAGACCACGCTCGCGAGCTGCTCCTCGAGCATGCCGCGCATCGAGTGGAGTTCGTTCATCACCAGGTCGGCCGGCGCGGCCGGGGCAAGCGGCGCCGCCGCGACGGCCGGCGAGGCGGCGACGGCCGCTGCCGGCAC
>NZ_JBFUCJ010000057.1:0-40653 GCF_056405295.1 Variovorax sp. P1_H2
GCACCTTGGCCGTCACCGACGCCGCTTGGCCGCCTTTGACCAGTCGCACCGCCTCCAGCTTGAATTCGAGCGTGTACCTGCCACGCGGTTGCCCGTCTTTTCTCTTGCTCATTTCTCTTCTCTCCAATCACTGAATTTGACCATCAGCTATGGAGTACGTTTTTCGGGGGCAAGATCAACAAGCTTGGCGCAGCCACCTTCACCGCAAAATACGGACGAGCGAGGTAGAAGTCGCKACCTGCGCCAGAATCTGGCTCATTGGTGCTCGCGCTGTCGCGAGAGGCGTTTGTCGATTCGCTCAATCGACGTCCTAGGTAGCTTGGAATTCGATGATGAGTTCTCGACGGAGCTTCGTTCTCGGCGGTACGGCTTCACTTTTGGTGGCGGGGATGGCCGGCAAAATCGCCCGTGCAGCATCGCCCGCAGACCTTCTTGAGTGGCAAACGGCCAACCCGGAGAGCCAAGGAATCTCTGCCTCGGCATTTGAAGCGGCCCTGACTTCAGGCTCGACTGTCGGTGCCCTACGGAGTCTGTTGGTCGTACGAAACGGGGCGCTTATCGGGGAGCGCTACTACGGAGGCGCTACGGCGTCTGACCTGCATGCAGCCAACTCGGCAACGAAGAGCGTCTGCTCGATGCTGGTGGGTAAGGCGCTCCACCAAGGAAAGCTCAAAGGCCTCTCGCAAACGGTCGGCGAGTTGTTGCCCGACCTCGTTCAGAAGTCCCCCAATTCATCAGCGTCCAGCGTGACGTTGGGCCAAATTCTCACCGGCACCACGGGTATCGCCTACGAATTCACGACGCAGCTTCGCGCATTGGTGACCTCGCCCGACCCCGCGCAATACGTGTTGGGCCTACCGAGCGATGGAAGAGCTCCCAATTCCTGGTCGTACAACGACGCAGCCGTTTCGCTGCTCACGCCCATTCTGGAACACGCCCAGGGGATACCCCTTGAAGACCTCGCAAAGCGGGACCTGTTCGCTCCGCTGGGAATCGAGAGGTTCTCGTGGGGGCGAGACAAGGCCGGGCACGCGATGGCCTACATGGGTCTCAAGCTGCGGACGCGTGATTTGGTGAAGTTGGCCTGGTTGATGGCTGATGCGGGCAAATGGAATGGCTCGAGCGTGCTTCCAGGAGAATGGGTTGCGGATAGCTCGCGGGCGCACGTGTCCGGCGCCTGGCGAAATCCTCCCATCGTCGACACCGGCTATGGCTACCTCTGGTTTACAGGCACCCTGAGAGGCAAGTTCGTGGTGTGGGCATGGGGGTACGGTGGCCAGTTCGCCCTGTTCGTGCCTTCACTGAAGCTTGCCATCGCCACAGCAGCAACCGACCCACGCCCCCAGGACTTGCGCGCCCAGACCGCAGCAGTGATGGCGGTCGTCGCTCAGGTGGTGGAAGCTGTTGGCTAAGACTGAGAACGGAGAGCATTTATCTGACGCCGTGCCGACGCTGATSGAGCGCGCTGGTGTTGCGGCGGCAGATAAACGTCGATGGACTGAACCGCCGCTCSGCGRTGGCGWGCGGGGCTGTTGGGGAATGTAAGGWTCAGAYGCGGTGACGGTAGTACGTGCGGGGTGTGGAGGCGTGAGCGTGGGTGCTCAGGCGGCGATTGGGGACGGCCGTTGGGCGGTTGAGGCGCAAGCGATGGGTCGTTCGCGGCATACCGATGGTTCGGCCACACACGTCGGGACGATCCGYACCGCCGTCGCGATGTCGGTGACGGACAAGTTCTTGGACGGTGATGCGCCAGCCGGGTATCACGGCGGACCCCGGCATGCAACGGCTTGCGGTGCAGCGCAGCCGCGCTGTGGTGGCAACACCTGCACGGTACGCCAGTGCCCCAAGCGGCAGYGCGGGCAGCACGAGACTTCGATGCCCGTGACGCGCTGGAGGAACGTGGCGGCGTCCTCTCGAGCCTGGGGATTGGCCGCCGGCATCGACAGCGCCAAGCGGGCCTGCGCSAGCCGCTCGGCCTTGACGGCCGRGCTCAGCAACCCGTAGTGGCGGATGCGCTTGAACCCCGGCGGCAGCACATGCTGCAGGAAGCGAGCGATGAAGGTYGGYCCGTCGATGAGGACCGTTCGCTTGCCGCCATCGTCGGCGCGYACGCGCAGTCGCACCCCGTTGGCATCRWTGCCGACGATGCGCTCGTTGGAGACTGCSACGCGGTGCGTGTAGCGCGACAGGTAGTCCAACACCGTCTCGGGGCCAGTGAGCGGCGTCTTGGCATACACCACCCAGTYGTGACGCTTGAGCTCGGCCAGCCGTGCCTGGCGCATCGCCGGCGTGTTGGCSGGATCGCGGGGCAASTCGCCGSCCTGACTCGCGCGGCGCAGCGCGTCGACGAACTTGCCTCTGAACACGCGTGACAGCGCATGCACCGGGAAYAGGAACGTCGGGCTMCGCTTGGGTGCACACCACAGGCCATCGCCGTCCAACCCACCGCAGGCCATCAGCGCGTGCACATGGATGTGGCGGCGCAGGTCCTGCGTCCAGGTATGCAGCACCAGRGTGAAGGCAGCTGTTGCACCGAGCCAGCGCGGGTTCGCGGCGAACTCGCTGAGCGTGGCCGCTGCGCATTGCATCAGCGTGCSGTASRCCCAGCGCGCATGGAACTGCGCCAGGGCGTTGAGGGCGTGCGGCAGCGTGAAGACCAGGTGACAGTACGGCACCGCAAGCAACTCGGCCAGTCGGGCCTGGCGCCATGCGTTCCGGGCCTCGTTCTGGCACTGCGGACAATGCCGGTTGCGGCAGGAGTGGAACAGCCGCTGCTCCTGGCCGCACYGGTCGCAGCGCTGCAAATGGCCGCCTAGCGCCGGCGTGCGGCAGGCGACGACGGCACGCCAGGCGCGCGCCTGCGGCGTGCTCAGCGAGTGCTCGCGCAGATAGGCCGGCCCGAAGGTTCGCAGCACCTCGGCCAGGGTGGCGCTCATCGCGCAGCGGCTTCAGAGCAGCGGCGGTCGCGGTGGCGTCGGCGGTGACGACGGCGGTGACGACGGCGCCTTTGGCTCGACCTTGGGCAGATGGGCCAGCAGCGCCAGCGCGCTGTCGCCGGCGCTGTGGCCGGGGCGGGCCATTCGAAGGTAGCGGCTGGTGGTGCTGAGCTTGGCGTGGCCGAGCAACTGGCTGATGCTGTTGAGGTCCACGCCGGCTTCCAGCAGATGTGTGGCAAAGCAGTGGCGCAGCGTGTGGATGCCGCCGACCTTGGCGATGCCCGCAGCGTTGCGCGCGGCGTAGAAGTAGCGCCCGGCGCTACGGGTGTCCAGGTGCTSGGAGGGGTTCAGCCGCGCAGGGAACAACCAGTCCTCGGCCTGTGCAGTGCGTCTGCATTGCCGCCAGTACAGTCGCAACTGGTCGAGCAACTCCGGGCTGAGCAGGCTGTAGCGGTCGTGCCCTCCCTTGCCCGCGATGACGTGAATGCACATGCGGTCGGGCGAGGAGTCGATGTCGCAGCCGCGCAGTTGACACAGCTCGCTKACGCGCAGCYCGCTGGCGTAGGCCGTCATCAGAAGCGTGCGCGCCTTCATGGACATCGGCGCAGCCAGCACCGCTGCCACTTCGGCGCGAGACAACACGTYGGGCAGCCGCTGCGGGGTGTGACCCATGGGGATGCGCTGGCGTCKCTCGTTCTGGCCGAGCACCTCGCACACCAGAAACCGCACGGCGCTGGAAGCCTGATTGACRCTGCTTCGCGCCAGATGCCGCTCGCGCACCAGGTGCAGCAGATAGGCCTGGACCTCCTGGTCGGTGATCAGCTCCGGGGTTCGGCGGTAGTGACGGGCCATCTGCGCGACAACCCTCAGGTAGGACTCTTGCGTGCGTGGCCTGAAGCCGCGCAGCACCATCGCATCGATCATGCGTTGACGTAGTGGTGTCATCGTCGTCTCCGAGTTCCGGGGAACATTCCCCGCAACCAAGGTACAACTCAACTCCGCGCAACGCGATCTGCCCCCGTCGCACACATCCACCGCGTCAGCGGTTTAGTCCAACGGCCAACACCGGACATTCCGACATCCCTCCCAACTCACACAACATTGGAGCATCGCCATGGCAGGTCCCGGCATGAGCAAAGAGCGATACGAGGCCATGAAAGGCCCAGCGATGGGTGTACTGGATGCTCATCGTCGCGGTCGGCTGCTTCATCGGGTACATGTGGTTCCTACGCTAGCCCACGGGCAGAATGCGGGCCAGAAGCGGATGCTCGTCGCTACCTCGCAACGACGGCCTTGTGAGCGCGTGCGCACTGACCGAGGTGCGGTCAACAATTGCAATCGAGACCCATCGGAACAAGGAGCCGTCAATCGGTGACAGTACATCGCAACCCCGCCAGGGCTGCACCGGCAGTCACTCTGGCTAGCCTGTTGGCCGCAGCGGCTGGAGCTTGGGCATATGAGTTTCAGGCGACGCCGAGACCGGGTGACTTCGACACCACCTCCGCCCCTTCTGGCACGTTCATACTTGTCGTAGTCGTAGCTGCCGTTGTTGGCGGGCTGGTCTCGTGGCAGAGCTTAAGGAAATTCAGAAGCGAGCATCGGCTTGGACGATTTGGATGCTCCATCGCCTTGTCGCTCACGGGCGCGTCGATTGCATTCACGGTCGTTGCGGTCCCCGCGATATTGTGGGCAATCGTCAAAGCCGACCCAGCGCTGTGGGCCATTCCAATTTTTCTGTTGCTTGCATTCGGCTCGGCAATGTTGCAGACGCTCCTCCCGTCCTTGCCCTATGCGGTGGGCGCAGGGGTAGCCTTCGCCGCTCTGGCCGAGCTTCGAGGCTGGCTGACGGTCCCTCACTGATGTCAGCTCTGGGCCCCATAGCGCTGCTGGCAAATGTGGCTGGATTCGGCCAGGAGCCGACCTTCGCGACAGTCGGCTGCAGGCGAAGAGGCCGGCGGTCAAAGCGCCCCGCAGCCTCTCAACGTACGACCTCGTCGGCGCGCAACAAGAGGCTTCCGGGAACCGCGACGCCGAGCGCCTGGGCGGTCTTCAAGTTGATCAGCAGTTCGAACTTTTGCGGCTGCTGGACTGGGAGGTCGCCGGGCTTGGCGCCCTTGAAGATCCGGTCGACGTAGCCGGCGGCGCGGCGCGCCAGCGCGGCGATGTCCGCCCCGTACGTCAGCAAGGCGCCACCGGCGTGGTGGTAGCGCTCCGTGCCAATGCACGGCAGGCGCGCCTGCGTCGCTGCGGCCACCAGCTCGCCGCTCGAGTAGACATGCCAGCCCGCCGGGAGGATGAACAACGCGTCGGTGCCCGTGCGGGCTAGTGGCGGGATGACAGCCACGATGTCCTCGACACGGTTCAGCTCGACCCGCTGGACGCGGATGCCGAGCCGAGGCGCCACCGCCTCGATCTGCGTCAGCTCCGTCCGGTGCGTGGCCACCAAGGGCATCCAGAGCACCGCGACCTCGCGGGCCTGCGGCAGCAAATCGCGCAGCAACTCGAGCCGCTTGCCGTGCAACTCGTCGTCGACGGCCGACAGGCCGGTGAGGTTGCCCTCGGGGCGCGCCAACGACGAGACCAGGCCGCTCGTGACCGGATCGCTCACCCCCGAGAACACGATCGGAATCGTGCTCGTCGCGCGCTTCGCGGCCATCGCCGCGGCGGTGGTAACACACCAGAACAGGTCAACGCCGTCCGCCGCCAGCGCGACGGCATGCGCGTCGAAGCCCTCCGGCTTGCCCCCGGTGTGCCGCCAGTCCATCACATAGTCGCGGCCCTCCTCGTAACCCTGGTCGCGCATGCCGGCGAAAAAGGCATCGAAGATCGGCACGACGCCGGGGCTTGGCCGCGGAAAAAACGAGATGTAGCCGATGCGCCACGGGCGGTCGGCTGGCCAGACGCCAAGCGCGATGCCGGCTGCCGCACCGAGGACGATGAGCCGGCGTGCAAAGCCGTCCGGACGCGGATTCATGCGCCGAGACTACCTCCGAACCGCCCTCAACGCAAAGCGGGTGCGGGGCGACGGAGCGCTCAGCTGGTCGGGGTGGTCTTCGCAGATCCAGCCGCGGCCTTAGCACAAGGGGCAGCTCGAACGCTAGGCCGTCGTCTCGGAGATGGGTGCTGGCTATGGTGTCGGCTTGCGGGCTGCCGGCAGTTAGCCCATTCGCCGGGCCCTTCCGGCAGGTTGCGCATCTCAAGCGAGCTGACTGTCAGGCTCCGCGCCAGAGAAGCGCTGCTGCGCCTTCTCGCGTGACAGGCGCCTTATGGAATGGGAGCATAGGGCGCATGAAGGTCAAGGAATGCCCGCTACCTTCGCCAATGACGCGGCCCTGAGCTGCTAACTAATGCTTCGTTGGCCTGCGTCCGCTTTGCGGAGTCGAACTAAGGTCGGCGTACGTCTGCTCCGGGCCCGAAGCGGTCATAGATTCGCGCCGATAGCTGACTTTGCGTCCTCGGCGAAGGCGCCCTCCCTGAACGGCCGGCACGGCCTTTGCATTGCGCGGGATTCGATTGTGGTCGGCAGCGCCAGATCTTCCTGTGCTCCCAAAACTTGAGCGTCCTGACTTGCCCACCAGACGTGGTGCGCATGCCACACGCGACTTCTTTTCGCAACGCGCGACCGGTTGCCATCAGTGCTTCATCAATCCGCAACCTATAGTTATCTTGTGTAATTAGTTCGGCGTAGCCAAGGTCTGGTCAGCACCAACGCACGGCCGACGCAGGCGCGTCGAAGTACGCAAGAGGTCTGCGGTGACGCCTTGCCGAGCACACACCCAGCAAGAAGCCGGCGGGTGACATCGCGGGAGAAATGATCGGCTTACATGGGAGGAAGATGAACAAGGTCCACAGAACAGTCTGGAGTGCGAGCACCGGAACCTGGGTCGTCGCTTCCGAGCATGCCGTGGCACGGGGCAAACGCAGCGGCTCGATGGTCCAGCGGGCCGCTGCGGCCATGCTGCTGGCAGGTGCGGTCGGTTCAATGCTGACCCCGCCGGCCGCACGGGCCGCCTCCGTCTGGAACGTTTCCACTGGGGATTGGACGACCACGACCAATTGGTCGGGCGGGGTCCCGGCCGCCGGCGCCCTCACCATCATTGGCAACGGCACCGGCATCGCCACGCTCGGCACATCTTCTTCAGCCGCCGGTGCGACCGGCGCCTTGATCGTCGGACACACGGCGAACGGCCGGTTGATCGTGCTCAACGGGAGCACGCTCACGAGCAACAGCAACGTCCAGATCGGCAACGTGGCAGGCACGACCGGCACCTTCACGGTCGATGGCAGCGGATCCAGATTCGCCAGCAGCGGCACGATCACCGTGGGTGACTCGGGGACCGGAACGCTGTCGGTCACCGCAGGGGGCGCTGTGCGCGGCGCCACCTTCGTCATCGGCAACACCAGCACGGGCAGGGGCACGGTGACCGTGGACGGCTCCGGCTCGAGCTTGATGGGCACTGGCGTATTTGTTGTCGGCAGTGCCGGCACCGGCCTACTCTCCATTGCAAGCGGAGCCCATGTTGCGACCAGCAGCAGCATCGTGGTCGGCAATGTCGCCCGCTCCACCGGGACCGTCACCGTCAATGGCTCCGGTTCGACCTTGACTGGCACCAGCGGCCTCACCGTGGGGGCAGCGGGAACCGGCAGCCTCGCGATCAGCAATAGCGCCGCAATTGTCAGYGGCGGCACCACCACCTTCGGCAGCAGTTCCGGCTCGACGGGTACCGTCACGGTGGCCGGCAGCGGGTCGACGCTGACCAGCAGTGGTTGGATCCTGGTGGGCAATGTCGGGAGCAGCTCGCTCTCGATCACGGATGGCGGCGCAGTGAGCGGCAGCTCGGTGATTCTGGGGGCTTCCGGCAGCGGCAAGGGCACGGTCACCGTGGACGGCGCCGGGTCGAGCCTCAGCGGCACGGGCACCCTGGTGGTGGGCCTCTCTGGTACTGGCAATATCGCGGTRACCCATGGCGCGGAAGTGTCCTTCGGCACCGGTATGCAGATCAGCAACCTGGCCGGCTCGACCGGTGCCGTGACGGTGGACGGAAGCGGCTCGACCTTGGCCATGGGCACCGGGGGACTCTATGTCGGGCACGCGGGACTCGGCACGCTGACGCTCGGCAATGGCGCAGCGCTGACATCCAACGGGACTGACATCGCGTCCAGTTCGGCTTCTGGCGGCGCCAGTGTGGTCGTCCGGAGTGGCGCCACCTGGACCGACAAGGCGGGCATCGCGGTCGGGTCTGACTCGGCTGGTCATGTCGCGATCCTGACCGGCGGCCAAGCCAGCTCCACCAGCCTCACGGCGGGCATCAGGAGCGGCGGTGGCGGCAGCACCGTCACCGTCGACGGCTCGGGCTCCGCGTTGACCATTTCCGGCGGGATGATCATCGGAGCGGGCGGCAACGCCTCGTTGCTCGTGACGGATGGCGCAGCCGCGAAAGCATCCAGCCTTTCAATAGGCAGGGCCGCCACCGGCACGGCGACGGTGAGCGGCGCCAGCACGTTGAGCAGTGGCGACGCGGTGCTCGGCGAGACGAGCACCGGCGCCGGCACACTCACCGTGATGGGATCGGGTTCAAGCTGGAATGCCAACGGCACGATCACTGTCGGCGCGGCCGGCACCGGCAAGCTGACGATCAGCGATGGTGCCAAGGTGAGCAGCACCGGCGGCATCATCGCCAACGCGAGTGGTAGCACCGGCACCGTGCTGGTCACCGGCAGCGGCTCGAGCTGGACCGACAGCGGCACGCTGCTGGTGGGCAACGCCGGCACCGGCACCCTCACCGTCCGGGACAGCGCCACGCTGGCGAGCGGCGCAGCCGTGATCGCCAGCACCAGCACCAGCACCGGTGCGGTCGAGCTGAGCGGTTCGACCTGGACAGCCAACGGCACGATCACTGTCGGCGGGGCCGGCACCGGCAAGCTGACGATCAGCGATGGTGCGGAGGTGAGCAGTACGGGCGGCATCATCGCCAACGCGAGTGGCAGCACCGGCAACGTGCAGGTGACCGGCAGCGGCTCTAGCTGGACCGACAGCGGCACGCTGCTGGTGGGCAACGCCGGCGCCGGCGTTCTCACCATCGATGACGGCGCAAAGGTGATCGCCGCCGGCGGCACGGTGGTGGATGCGCCGACGGGCGTGGGCACGGTCAACATCGGCAACCAGGCGGTGCTGGAGACGCTGGCGCTGACCCGCGGCACCGGCACGGCGCAGGTCAACTTCGACGGCGGCACCCTGCGCGCGATGGGCAACAACGCGAGCTTCATCTCCGGCTTCAATGCCAGCGAGCTCAACATCGAGAGCGGCGGCGCCACCATCGACGACGCCGGCTACACCGTCGCCTCCGACAGTCCCTTCAGCGGCACCGGCGCACTCACCAAGGTCGGCATCGGCACCTTGATCCTGAATGCCGACAGCACCTACACCGGCGGCACCACGGTCACGGCCGGCACGCTGGTGGTGGGCGACGCCTCGCACCCCGGCGCCGCGCTGTCCGGTGGTGGCGCCACCACGGTCGCCGCGGGCGCCACCCTCGGCGGCTACGGCAGCGTCGCCGGCACGGTCACCAACAACGGAACCATCGCGGTGGCGGACGCGCTCGCTGCCGCAGGCACGGCCAAGGGCAACTTCGGCATTGGCACGCTGGTTAACAACAGMCTGGCGCAGGTCGCCGGCACGGGCATCGGCAACACGCTGACGGTGAACAGCTATGCAGGCAACGGCGGCAGCACCCTCGCGCTCAACACCTACCTGGGCGCCGACAGCTCGCCCTCGGACCGTCTGATCGTCAATGGCGGGACAGCCACCGGCAACTCCAGCCTGAAGGTCACCAACATCGGCGGCGGCGGTGCGCTCACCACCGGCAACGGCATCCTCGTCGTGGATGCAACCAACGGCGCCACCACGGCCGCCGGTGCCTTCACCCTGAGCGCCCCCGCCCTGGCAGGCGCCTACGAGTACACCCTCTACCGCGGCAGCGTCGATGGCAGCGATGCGCAGGACTGGTACCTGCGCTCGAGCCTGCCGCTCAGCGCCTCCGGGTCGAGCACGCCCAACTATCGCCAGGAGGTCTCGCTCTACACCGCCGTGCCCTCGATGGTCCAGATCTACGGGCGCATGCTGCTCGACTCGATGCACGAGCGGGTCGGAGAACAGGAGCAGCTGCGCGGCAACGACGCGCTGGATGCGAAGCGCACCCTGGTCAACGGTGCCTGGGGCCGCGTGCTCGGCACGAGCGGCCGGCAGGGCAACGGCTCGATCTACAGCAACGGCCCGCAGTTCGACTATGACATCGCCGCCGCGCAGGTCGGCCTGGAAGTCTTCCGCCAAGCGCGGGAAGACGGCCAGCGGGATCATGCGGGCGTCTACGGCGCGAGCGGCCATCTGTCGGGCGATGTGACGCATGCCAACGGCGCGCGCGCCGGCACCGACAGCTTCGACGCCCACACGCTGGGTGTCTACGGCACCCGCTTCGGTGCCTCGGGCTGGTACGTGGATGGGATCGCCCAGTTCACCTGGTACGAGGACGTGAAGGCGCAGTCCACGCGGGTGGCTGGCCTCGCGACCCCGATCTCACTGTCCACCGAGGGCCGCGGTTGGGCCACCTCGCTCGAAGGCGGCTATCCGATCCAGATCGGCGGCGGCTGGATCGCCGAGCCGCAGGCGCAGCTGACGTACCAGCGCAACAACCTGGACGACTCGGCCGATGTCGCGGCGCTGGTGCGCTTCCAGACCTCCGAGTCGCTGGCCGGGCGGGTGGGTGCGCGCTTCGCCAGGACCTGGGCGCTGGACGAGGGCGACAAGCCGCGGCTCATGACCACCTGGCTGCGCGCCAACCTGTGGCACGAGTTCATGGGCGACAACACGACGGAGTTCTCGTCGGCCACGGGCTTCCTGCCCTTCGGCTCGGACCTGGGTGGCACATGGGTGGAGCTGGCCGCGGGCTTCAGCGCGCAGCTCACGCGCCGCGCCGTGGCGTATGCGCAGGTCGGCTACATGCGCGGCACGAGCGACAGCCATGCTGTCAACGGCCGGCTTGGGATGCGGCTCAATTGGTAGAAGGCAACGAGCGACGATTGAGCAGGCGCTCGGCGGGATTCTTCTCGTCGTAGGCGGCTCCGCGTCGGCCTCGGATGTCGAGTTCCATCAGGCGTTGGGCCATGACATTGACGATCAGCTCAGCGGCTTGGACGTCCGGTTGTGGCCCGATTCTCGTCATGCACATCGAAGCTCAACGATGAGCTTCGACCCGCCTTCGCGTGCTTTGAGCTCTTGCTCAACATAGTCGACTTCAACGGCCGTACCGACGGTAAAGCGGATTGCTGCGATGCCCGCCGACACCATGCACCCATGTCGAGCGGGCGCCGTTCGCTTAGCTCAAACTCTTACTACCGTCTGGCAAACGCCAGCGTGCGCTGGGCGAAGTTGACGAGCGCCTGGTCATTGATGACCTGCGTCGCCCACGCCGGGTTGCTATCGTGGTGAAACAGGTTGGCGTAGTCCAGCAGTGCCCGAAGCTCCGCGATGTCGGCATGCCCCAAGATTTGCGCCGGCGTGTTAACCCGTTGCTCGCAGATGCCGATTAACGGGCCGAGCAGCCCACCTGGCTGAAATGTGGAGGGGTAGGCAACGCGAGCAAACGCCTCGAGGATCTGGCGCAAGGCAGGAGCTACCTGGCGTTCGACAGTCGGATCGGCAGCTTGCAGATAGCCGGTCACGAGCTCGTGACGCCGATCATGCTCTGTGATGCAGTCCTGACGGACATCCCAGGGGGCGAATGTCGAGTCGGCTGCCGCGCGAACAAGTCTGATCGCCGAGCGGTCGGCTGCCGGCGCCCATCGGACCCGAGCACTCCCAACCAGTTCCCACAAATCTGGCCGCTGGGCACGGTGACCCCGATCACGGATGACCCTGACTGGCTTCAACCGGCCCCTGCAGCGATGGAAAAGCTGCGCAGGCATCTTGAGGAAGGCAGCAAGGCAGTTCTCGACGGCTACGCCGTTCTCCGGCTGTGCGCAGAATCGCACGGCCGTCGCGAAATGCCTATGGAGGTGACCGCCTCTGACGTCACGACCAGCGAGCTTGTTCTCAAGCACGAGCCCGACGAAGACGACCCGCACAGCGGATACGAAGTCGCGCGCGGCGACGAATTGACGTGCTGGCATCAGCTCGAGCTTGCGATGCGCAACGATCGCACCGAAGAGAGAGCCGAACTGAAAATCACGGTGCCCGACGAAGGCGTTGGAGCGTGGATCGTTAACGGCATCCGTTACATATGGGTCTTGGAGACCCTCAAGCCCAGCGAATACGTTCCTGGCCGAATCGGCCGGGATAGGTCGCGTACACGGTGACCGCAGGCGGCGCCACCGACGGGTAGCGCGCGATGGGCAGTTGCGGAAGGGCGATCAGGCCCAGCAGGATGATGAATGCGGCCACCCCCCAGGCGAACACGGGCCGCCGGATAAAGAATTGAGGCATCGAAGAGTCTTGGTGGGTGTTCAGTGGACTGCGGCATCCGCCGCCGGCGCCTTCCAAGCCTGCGGCGCGACCTGCGCGCCCGGCTTGAGCCGTTCGGCGCCCTCGACAACCACGCGTTGATCGGGCCGCAGGCCGCCGGCGATGCGGTACTGGTGGCCAACTGCCTCACCCAATTGCACGGTGGTGAGCCGGGCCACATCGCCCTGCTCCACCGTCCATACCTGCGCCTTGCCGTACACGCGCTTCACCGCCTGCTGCGGCACCAGCAAGGCTTCGGCGTACTGGCCTCTCACGACCTTCGCGCGCACGAACATGCCCGGGAACAGCAGGCGCTCGGGGTTGTCCACCCGGATTCGTAGCAGCACGTCGCCCGTGCCCGGGTCCACGTTGATGGCGGAAAAAAGAACCTGGCCGCGCATGGGGCATGGCCTTCCATCGGACCGCAGCAGGGTGACGGGCAGGCTCGCGCCCTGCGCCCTCAGCGCCTCCAGCGCCGCAGCGGGCTGGCGCACGTCTACATAGACCTTGTCGATCTGTTGGATACGGGCCATCGGCGTGGGATCGCTCGCGCCCACCAGCGCGCCTTCGGTGACGAATGCCTGGTCGATACGCCCCGCAATCGGGGCATCGATCCGGGCGAACCGCACGTCCAAGCGTCGGCGCGCGAGGGCTTCCGCGTCCGCGCTTCAGCTCTCCTTCATCCGGCGCGAATTCTGCCGCCTCGCGGCGGTCTCCGGTCAACGCGCCGAGACATCCCGCGGTGCTGCGTCGCCCCCTACTTGCATCCCCTTCGATCAAAGTCAGAACGTGAAACCAGAGGCCTCTCGCGCCGTGGTCGATTGCCGGCGCTTGCCTGTACAGCATCGTACGACGCGCGCGGTCGACGCCGTCCCTCACCGCCAAGTCGCTCCCGGGTAACTTCCGATGCAGCGCAGGCACGTCTTGTGCTTAATTCGCGTCCAGGTTTTGTCGTTGTCGACCTTGGAAAGAGGCCTGCCGATCAGGGGCACGGAGTTGTATGGAACGCTTTCAATATTCAACCAGCGGCGTCGATGTCACTCGGCGATTCGACTACTGGAACGACGTCGTGTGCCGCCACTGCGTGCCCGCGGCCAGCCGCATGATGTCCCAAGGCCCCTTTGACGGCGAGCTGGCCGTGAACCCCATCGGTGCGGTGGATGTCAGCACCATGACGGCGCCCCTGCACCATTGGTCGCGCGACAGTCACCACCTCCGGCGGGGACCGCACGACGACCTGTGGATCGCCTACATGGCTCATGGCAATGGGGTGGTGACGCAGAGCGAGCACCAGATCGGGGTCGGCTCGGGCGACATGGTGCTTTACGACGCGGGGCGTCCCTTCACCTTCTTACTGGAGGCGCAGTGTGTCTACCTGTTGCGCCTGCCACGCCGGTCGTTGTTGCAGCGCTGTCCTGGGGCCGAGCAGTTCACCGCCCTGGGCATCAACGCTTCCAAGCCCGGTGCCAGTCCGTTGCGCTTGCTGATCGAACAGGGGGCAGCCATGGACTTCGACCGCATGCGTCCTGGAGCGGCTTCGCAGTTTGGCAGCACGCTCCTGGACTTGGTGGCCGTGACGCTGGAAGTGCAGATGTGCAGTGACGCACCGCCGCGCGAACACGACCTCTACGCGCGTGTCGTGTCGTACATCGAGCGCCGATTTGAAGACCCCAGCCTCAATTTGGACAGCTTGGCCCAAGCGCACAGCGTGTCGTCGCGCAGCATCACGCGTGCGTTCGCCCGACGCGACCAGACGCCCATGGCCCTGGTGTGGCAGCTTCGGTTGGAGGCAAGCCGCCGCGCGCTGGTCGAAGGGCGTTCGCGCAGCGTAACCGAAGCGGCGTTCGACCATGGTTTCTCCGATGTATCCCATTTCAGCCGCGCCTTTCGCAAGTCATTCGGCTGCACGCCGCACACGCTGTTGATGCGCCACTGACGGCGCGTCTGCGCCTTCCAGACGAGCCGCCTTGCGCCGGATCTTGCTTGGGCTTGGGCTTGTGCGACTGGTACTGATACTGGTACTGGTAGTAGCACTGGCCAGCGTGTGTCTCTCCCGGGCCAACGGTCCGTCCTTCCCAGTCCAGCCGTCAGAGGTCTCCGCCGGTAACTTAGGCTCCGGCTGACACGGCGCAGGCGCCGCGTCCGAGCCCCCTTCCACTGACGAGCAAAGGACTCCGCGACATGGCACACACAGACATCCACTACCTCGAACTTCTGGAGGTCGGCCGACGGATCCAGTCCCGCGCGCTGTCGTCCGAAGAGGTGACGGGCGCGCTGCTGGCACGCATCGGCAGCGTTGACGCCAGGTTGCAGAGCTATGCGACGCTCATGGCCGACCAGGCCATGGTGGATGCCCGCCGAGCCGACGACGAGATTGCAAGCGGCAAGGCCCGCGGACCACTGCACGGCGTGCCGCTCGCGGTCAAGGACTTGCTCTGGACGGCCGGTGTACCCAGCGCGCATGGCATGACCATCTACAAGCACCACAAGCCCGCCGAGGACGCCACGGCCGTGCGCCGGCTACGCGAGGCCGGCGCTGTGCTGCTGGGCAAGCTGCAGCAGACCGAGGGCGCCTTCGCCGATCACCATCCCGAAATCACGCCTCCGGTGAACCCCTGGGGCGATGCATTGTGGTGCGGGGCATCCTCCAGCGGTTCGGGCGTGGCCACGGCGGCCGGTCTATGCTTCGGCGCGCTAGGCACGGACACGGGTGGTTCGATCCGCTTTCCGAGCGCGGCCAACGGCATCACTGGCCTGAAACCGACCTGGGGTCGCGTCAGCCGGTACGGCGCGTTCGAGCTGGCCGCATCGCTGGACCACATCGGTCCTATGGCGCGCAGCGCCGCCGACGCGGGTGCGCTATTGCAGGTGATCGCCGGGCCCGACCCCAAGGACCCGACCGCCAGCCAAGAGCCCATTCCCGACTACCTCGCACAGATGACGCGTGGCCTGGCCGGCCTGCGGGTGGGCATCGATCCGGCTTGGACCCTGGACCGCGCCGATGCACCGACCAAGGCTGTGCTGCAGGCGGTGCTGGCGCAGATCGAGCCACTGGGCGGCAGCGTGCGCGAGGTGCATTTCCCCGACGCCGAGCAGGTGTTGCAGGACTGGGCACCGCTGTGTGCAGTGGAAACTGCCGTGGCACACGAGGCCACCTTCCCGGCACGCCGCGCTGAGTACGGTCCCGGCCTAGCCGGTGTGATCGACGTGGGACGCCAGATGAGCGCCATGGACTACCAGAAGCTCTGGCTGCGCCGCGCCGACTTTCGGGGTCGCGTCAACGCCGTGTTCAATGACGTGGACCTGATTCTTGCGCCCGCCACGGCCATTGCCGGCGCCACCATGGAGCTGATGTCCAAGTTCGGCGTGGATGCCGAACTCTTCGCCGCCATGCTGCGCTACACCTGCCCGTTCGACCTGAGCGGCCACCCGACCATCACGCTGCCCGGCGGTCGTACGCCTGGCGGCGCGCCCGTGGCCTTCCAGTTCATCGCACCACATTTCGGCGAGGCCTTGCTGGTGCGCGCCGGCTGGGCCTACCAGCGCGCGACCGATTGGCACCGACGCCATCCCGCGCTCTGACGAGAGCGTTTGCACTCCGGCCCCGCGCCGTCACCGTTTTCACCCACCCCAGCCCATAGGAGCACACGATGAGCACACCCGCAATCACCACTGGCCAGACGACCCCGGGCCAGAGGGCTTTCGCCCTCAAGGCCGTCCTGCAGAAGAAGGGACTGATCCCCGACGGCTTCATCGAAGGCCTGACGGACCTTTTCGCCAACAAGTTCGGCCCCGACAACGGCGCCCGGGTCGTGGCCCGTGCCTGGAYCGATCCGGACTACCGAGCGCTGCTGTTGCGCGACGGCACCGCCGCCTGCGAGGAATACGGCTACACCGGCGCACAGGGCGAGTACATCGTGGCAGTAGAAGACACGCCCACGATCAAGAACGTCATCGTGTGCAGCCTGTGCTCGTGCACGGCCTGGCCCGTGCTGGGCCTGCCACCCGAGTGGTACAAGGGCTTCGAATTCCGTGCACGCTTGGTGCGCGAGGGTCGCACGGTGCTGGGCGAGTTGGGCACCGAACTGGCCGACGACGTGACCGTGCGGGTGTGGGACACCTCGGCCGAAACGCGCTACATGGTGCTGCCAATGCGCCCACAGGGCAGCGAGAAGATGGACGAGGAAGCCCTGCGCAAGCTCGTCACTAAGGACGTGCTGATTGGCGTGGCCCTGCCGCGCGTGGCCTGAAGCGCGCAGTCCTCTATCACCCCCCACACACACTTCTGGAGAATCAACATGGACGGTTTTCACGACCTCGGCGGCTTTCAAGGCTTCGGCAAGATCCCGCACACCATCAACAGCCTGGACTACAAGAAGGTCTTCAAGGAAGACTGGGAGCACCTGGCCTACTCGCTGCTGTTCCTCGGCGTGGTCGAACTGAAGAAGTTCACGCTGGACGAAGCGCGGCATGCGGTCGAGCGCCTCGACGTGCGCCAGCACGTCGGCACCACCTACTACGAGCGCTACGTGATCGCCACCGCCTCGTTGCTGGTCGAGAAGGGCGTGCTTACGCAGCAGGAGCTGGACGAGGAACTGGGCGCGCACTACAAACTCTCTATCCCGCCCCAGAGCGCAGGCCGCGCCGCCATCACCGGCCGCGCGCCCTTCGAAGTCGGCGACCAGGTGGTCGTGCGCGACGAATACTTCAGTGGCCACATCCGCTGCCCGGCCTACGCGCGCGGCAAGAAGGGCGTGGTGCTGCACCGCACGAAGGTGCAGTGGCCGTTCCCCGACGGCGCCGGCCACGGCGATGACAGCGCTGCGTTGCAGCCGACCTATCACGTGCAGTTCAAGGTACGCGACCTTTGGAGCGATGCGGTCGACGACGGCCTGGTGGTGGTGGACTTGTTCGAGAGCTACCTCGACAAGGCACCGGCCGCGGTGGCGGCATGAGCCGAGGACTGTTGCGCGCCGGCGTCGGCGAGGTGCCCGTGCCCACCCGCCTGCCCGTGACAGTCCTCTCGGGCTTCCTCGGCGCCGGCAAGACCACGCTGCTGCACCATCTGCTGCACAACCGCAGCGGGCTGCGCGTTGCCGTGATTGTCAACGACATGAGCGATGTCAATATCGACGCCGACGACGTGGCCCGCAACGTGTCGCTGCACCGCGGCAGCGACGAGCTGGTGGAGATGAGCAACGGCTGCATCTGCTGCACGCTGCGCGCCGACCTGCTGGAGCAGGTGAGCGCGCTGGCGCGGCAGCAGCGGTTCGACTACCTGCTGATCGAATCCACCGGCATCTCCGAACCCATGCCGGTAGCCGAGACCTTCGCTTTCCTCGACCAGAGCGGCTTCAGCCTGAGCGAACTGGCCCGGTTGGACACCCTGGTCACCGTGGTGGACGGCAGCCGCTTTGCCGACCTGCTGGCCTCGCGCGACCGGCTTGCCGACGATGCGCAGGCGGCGCAGAACGGCACGCCGCGCAGCCTGTCGGACCTGGTGACCGAGCAGGTGGAGTACGCCAACGTGATCCTGGTCAGCCGCTTCGACGTGATCGGCGAGGCCGGCTTCGCAGAATTGAAGGCGGTGCTGGCGGCGCTGAATCCGCATGCACGCATCCTGCCCATGGCGCACGGCCAGGTCGACCTCGCCCAGGTGCTGGACACCGGTCTCTTCGACCTGCCGCAGTTGGTCCAGTCCTCGGGCTGGATGCGGCGCATGGACGAAGACGACACGCGCCCGCCCGAGTCCGAGAACTATGGCATCGCCTCATGGGTGTACCGCGAACGCGCGCCGTTCCATCCGCTGCGGCTGCTGAATTTCCTGCGCCAGCCCTGGTGCAACGGACGCCTGCTGCGCTGCAAGGGCTATTTTTGGACGGCCAACCGCTATGCCGACACCGGCATGCTTGTGCAGACCGGCGGCTCCTTCCGCTGGGGCTACCTCGGCCGCTGGTGGCGCTTCGTGCCGCAGTCCGACTGGCCGCAGGACAGCTACCGGCGCGACGCCATCCTGCGCAAGTGGGAAGAGCCGAGCGGCGATTGCCGTCAGGAAATCGTGTTCATCGGTCAAGGCATGGACCTGACGGCGCTGCGCCAGGCGCTCGATGCCTGCCTGCTGACACCGCTCGAGATTGAGGCCGGGCTGTCGGCCTGGACCGAACTGCCCGGCGCGCTGGCGCTGGACGAGAGCGCGGAGCTGCCACACGAAGCCGCCGCAGAGTAACCCTTTCACTTCACGCACTCCGGAGCCCCTCATGGAATCAGCCATCGACAAGCATCTTCAATGCCCACGCGCGCTGTCGCGCCGCGTGGCCGACGAGTACCAGCCCCCCTTCCCGATGTGGGTAGCACGCGCCACTCCCGCACTGAAGCAGGTCGTGATGGCCTACTTCGGCGTCCAGTACCGGGGTGAGGCGCACAAGCCGCGCGCGCTGGCCGTACTGCGCCAGTGGGTCGAGACCTTCGGTGCGCCCGATGGCCCGCAGCACCACGACCTCACGCACCACGTCGACGCCAGCGGCCACGACAACTTGATGGTCGTCGGCTACTGGCGTGACCCCGCCGCGCACCAACGCTGGATGGAGGCCCCGGCGCAGAGCGACTGGTGGAGCGCCGACGCGCGCCTGCACGAAGGCCTGGGCTACTTCCGCGAGGTGAGCGCGCCGCGCGCCGACCAGTTCGAGACACTCTACGCTTTCAAGGAGGCGCTGCCCGGCGTCGGCGCCGTGATGGACGGAATGAGCGCGGACATCCAGGAACACGGCTACTGGGGTTCCATGCGCGACCGCTTTCCGGCCTCGCAAGTGGACCGCATGCAGCCCGTCGGCAGCCTGCACGTGGTGCACGGTGATCCGGCTCGCGGTGGCCGCGTGGTCGTGCGCGGCCACGACAACATCGCGCTGATCCGCTCGGGGCAGGACTGGGCCGAAGCGTTGGCCGAGGAGCRCCGCCTGTACCTGCAGGACATTGAGCCCACGCTAAGTGCCGGCATGGACTTCCTGCGCGATCACGGCGCGCAGTTGGGCTGCTACAGCAACCGCTACGTGCGCTACATCGACCTGGACGGCAGGCTGCTGGACCAGAGCTACAACATCGGTCACTGGCGCTCGCTGGACCTGCTGGAGCGCTGGGCCGAATCGCACCCTACGCATCTGCGCATCTTCGTCACCTTCTTCCGCGTCGCGGCCAGCCTGTCCAAGCTGCGGCTGTATCACGAGGTGTCGGTCTCCCACGGCCAGGACCAGTACCACGAGTACATCAACTGCCATGCCGCGACGGGCATGATGCGCGATGCCGCGCTGCACGCGCAGCCGGCGCCGGCCTGCGACGCCTGATGACCACGCGAGCGCAACCATAAGCGAAGCGGCCAAGGGCCAGGGCGCGCCCTGCGCCCGGACACTTGTGCCGCCCTCAGACCGTGTTCAAAGTCTCTGCTAGATATGAGAAGAGCGCCATTTCAGATGCACTAAGCCTCCGATGGAATCGGCCATCCATCGATGTCCGTGCCTTGTGGCGAGGCGAACGGTCTGCCGATCGGTGCGATGCTCACCGCGAAGCACTATGAACTATGACGAATTCGCCATCTGCCGCGCGGCCAGTGCCTACAGTGCGCTGGAGCGTTCGTAGCCAAATCATCCCGCAGAACCGCTGACCAGAAGAAGGGGCCCGGCCCCAGCAAGCGTCCGGGCCCTTGTGCCGTCTTCAGAAGATCTGTAGCAGACGCAGGTTGATGCGGGCGTTCTCCCGCAGGCCGTTGTCCACCTTCAGGTCGCGTCCCAGGGACACCGGCAGCTGCGTGGTCGGTTCCATGAGGTGGCTCGCGCCCACGCTGAATAAGCCTGGGCCTGGTACAGCCGGTCCTGCCGCATGGATTGGCCGCCCGCGCCGAAGTCGTCGTTCTTCCCATGGAACATGGCATCGGCCGTCGGGTCCACATGCCAGCGCTCGGTCAGGCCCTCGGAGAAGCCGACCTGCAGGTTGAACTTCCAGCGGTTCTCGCCCAGGTTCAGAGGCCGGTTGCGGTCGTAGCTGCCCGTTGGCAGGATCAGGTACGGCGTGATGCCCAGGTAGATGCGCGACGGCGCATCGTTGATCCCGCCCACGGCGGTGTAGTGCACAAGGCGCAGGATTCCCACGTCCGAGTCCAGCCGCGGGTCCAGGCTTGCCCGCACGCCGCCGGCGTACAGCTGGTTGCGCGTGGCGTGCTGGGCATAGAGCAGGCCGACCGTCGTGCCGGGTGGGGCCGGCACGTAGTCGCCCGGATCCACGTCGATGACCCAGCCGGGCAGCGGCAGCATCAGCGACGCTGCAAGTGCGGCCACCGCAAGAGCGGGCCGCGTGCGATCGAATCGCTCCTTGGGAAATGGATACGGCCCTGGCGCATCGTTTGGCGCTGCCGGAATTGGCGGGCGCCGCTGGGGCCGGGCAAGACGATAGGAGCGGTACCGGTGCGCGACTGTGCTGGCATGGACACGTAGTTGTGTCTCACAGGACAGCTGGCCCATCTGTCTTTCAAGGCACAACGCCGTGTCCTTGCAAGGCCATCCGGATAAGCCGGCAGCCACTAACTTCTCCCCATCACCACCTCAGGAGAAGTCCATGCTTTCCCATCGCCGCAGATTCCTGCGCATCGGCTCGACGCTGCTGGCTACACCGGCCTTCACCCTGCCAGCCTTCGCTGCGCAGGACATCCGGCTCGGCAGCCTGCTCGATCTGTCCGGCAACTTCGACGCCTACGGCAAGCCCATGAACCAGGGCCTGGACCTGGCCATCGAGGAGATCAATCAGGCTGGCGGCCTGCTTGGCCGCAAGGTGGTAAAGATCGGCTACGACACCCAGTCGGATATGGCGCAGTACACCAAGTTCGCGCAGCAGCTGGTGCGCCAGGACAAGGTGGATGTGGTGATCGGCGGCATCCTGTCCGCGTCGCGCGAGGCGATTCGTCCGCTGCTGGGCCGCGCGCGGATGCCCTATTTCTACACGCCGCTGTACGAGGGCGGCGTGTGCGACCGCAATGCGTTCTTGACCGGCACGACGCCCGCTCAGCAGGCCGCTGTGCTTGTGCCGGAAGCCATGAAGGCGTTCAAGGGCAAGCGGGCCTACGTGCTGGCGGCCGATTACAACTACGGCCAGGCCATGGCCCACTCGTTCCAGAAGCTGTTAAAGGACAACGGCGGCGAAGCGGTGGCCGTGGAGTTCTTCCCGCTGGACGTTTCCGACTTCAACTCGACGATCAAGAAGATCCAGGACGCGCGTCCGGATTTCCTGATCTCGGCGCTGGTGGGCGGCGCCCACCTGTCGTTCTACCGGCAGTGGGCGGCCTCCGGCATGAAGGGGCGCATTCCGATCGCATCGACCACGCTGGGTGTCGGCAATGAGCATCTGGTGCTCACGCCAGCGGAAGGCGACGGCATCCTCGTGGCCTACAACTACTCGCGCGGGTTGTCTCTTCCGACGAACCAGGCCTTCGTCGCTGCCTGGGCACGCAAGTACGGCGATGCCAAGCAGATCACAGAGATGGCGGCCTCGCAGTACCAGACGCTCAAGCTCTGGGCTGCCGCGGTGAAGCAGGCGGGCAGCACACGGCGCGAGGCAATCACGAACGTGCTGGAGGGCGACTTCGCGATCGACGCGCCCAGCGGCAGGATCTCCGTGGACAAACGCACGCACCATGCCGTGGTGGATGTGCACGTGATGGAGATCCGCGACCAGCAACTCGTGGTGCGCAAGACCTTCGCGCAGCGCCAGCCGGTGGACACACAAGCGGTGTGCGACCTGCAGCGCAACCCGAACGACAACAAGCAGTATGACGCGCACCCATGAACCCACACGCACGCCACGCGGCAGGAGCGCTGCCGTGAGCCATTCCCTCGTCACCGCCATCGAATTTGCTTACGCGGTCGGCTTCCTGGTGCTGATCTCCCTGGGCCTAGCATTGGTCTTCGGACTGATGCGGGTGATCAACCTCGCGCATGGCGAGTTCCTGGTGCTGGGTGGCTATGCGGCCATCGTCGCGCACCAGGCCGGCCTGCCGATCTGGGTTGCCATCCCGGTGGTGCCGCCGGTACTGGTGGGCCTGTTCGGCATGCTGGTCGAACGGTTGGTGATCCGCCACCTCTACGGCCGCATGGTGGACACCATGCTGGCTACCTGGGGTCTATCGCTGCTGATCAGCGGCGCGCTGGTCACCGTCTTCGGCAACACCACCACGGGCCTGCCCAATCCGCTCGGACCGGTGACCATCGGCGACTACCAGGTCGGGGGCTACGGCCTGTTCATCATCGGCGCCGCGCTGGCGCTGCTGGTGGGCTTGTACCTGGTGCTGCGGCTCACGCGCGCAGGACTGGTGGTGCGCGGTGCCATGCAGTCGGCGCAGGTCGTCTCCGCCATGGGCTATGACCCGCAGCGCATCTACATGCTGACCTTTGGTGCGGGCGCGGCGCTGTCGGGCCTGGCGGGCGCCATCCTCGCGCCGGTGGCGGCGATCACGCCGCTGGCCGGTGGCCAGTTCATCGCCAAATCGTTCATCACCGTGGTCAGCGGCGGCGCCTCGGTGATCGCCGGCACCAGCGCGGCCAGCCTGCTGCTGGGCATCACCGGCAAGGCGGTGGAGGTGCTGCGCACGCCGGTGGCAGGCGAGATCGTGCTGCTGGTGGTCGCCGTCGTGCTGCTGCGCTTGCTGCCGCAGGGCATCACTGGCCGCTACTTCAAGGGAGCGCTGTGATGTCGACGCACGCCGTGTTGCAAGGCCGCACCTGGTGGGTCCAATGGAGCGCCGTGGCGCTGGGCCTGCTGGTGCTGCCGCAGTTTGCATCGGCCTACAACGCCACGCTGCTGCTGGTCTACGCCGTGCTGGCGTTGTCGCTGGGCTTGGTCTGGGGCGTGGGCGGCATCCTGTGCTTCGGGCAGGGCGCTTTCTTCGGTCTGGGAGCGTATGTCTACGCCATCGCAGCCATCAACTTCGAGGCACATGCCTGGGGCACGCCGGTCGCGCTGATGCTGGCCATGGCGGTGCCCGGACTCGTCGCCGCGCTGCTGGGCGCCATGATGTTCTATGGCCGCATCAGCGACGTGTACCTGGGTGTCATCACCCTGGTCTTCACATTGATCCTGTTCAAGTACCTGAACGCCGCCTCGGGGCCGGACGATCGGATGGGCCTCGCGCCGCTCGGCGGCTTCAACGGCATTCCAGGCTTTCCGCTGCCTTCGCTGGGTGACCCAGCCGCGCCATGGGTCGCGTTTTCAGGCGACGCGCTGTACTACCTGTGCGCCGCCGTGCTGCTCGCGGCTTGGCTGGGCGGGCGCTGGTTCATGGGCAGCGATGGAGGCAGGGTGTTGATCGGCATCCGCGAGAACGAACTGCGCGCCCAGATGCTGGGCTACGACGTGCGCGTCTACAAGACCGGTATCTTCGCGGCGGGCGGGGCGCTGGCGGGCCTGGCGGGCATGCTGTACGCGAGCTGGGCCGAGATCGTCACACCGGGCCTGTTCTCTCTCGGGCAATCGGCGGAAATCATTGTCTGGGTCATCGTCGGCGGGCTCGGCACGCTGGCCGGGCCGATCGTGGGCGCGGTGCTGCTGGGCAGCGCCAAGACCTTGCTGGCGAGCCAGATCCTGGTCAACAACCAGCTGGTGTTCGGCGTCATCCTGCTGGCTGCCGTGCTGGCGCTTCCGCGCGGCATGGTGCCGGCCTTCCAGCACGGCTGGGCACGGTGGCTGCAGAAGGCGCAACGCAGCGCACCGGAAGCCGCCATCGGCACGCCAGGGGAGGCACGGCATGGCGCCAGCAACTGAGCCAAACGCACGGGACACCGTGCTGCAGACCCAGGGCCTGTGCATGCGCTTCGGCGGCGTGGTGGCGGTCGACGGCGTCGACTTCACGCTGCGCCGCCGCGAGCTGCGCTGCCTGATCGGGCCCAACGGGGCCGGCAAGTCCACCTTCTTTCGCTGCATCTCCGGCCAGTACGCGCCCAGCGCGGGCGATGTGTGGCTGGACGGGCAACGCGTCACCGGGCAGCCGGTGCATGCCATCGCGCGGGCTGGCGTGGGCATCAAGACCCAGGTGCCTCAGCTGATGGGTGGCCTGACGGTGCATGAGAACCTGTGGCTGGCGGCGAAGTTCTTCCACCCGGCGGGCGTCGCCAGCGACAAGGCCGACGCCATGCTGCGCCAGCTGCAACTCGAAGGCATCGCCCGCCAGCCGACCGGCCTGCTCGCGCATGGCCAGCGACAGCTGGTGGAACTGGGCGTCGTGCTGGTCGCAGAGCCCTGGCTGGTGCTGCTGGACGAGCCGGCCGGCGGCCTGGCGCAACACGAGGTGGAACGCATGGCGCAGGCCGTGCGCATGGCCAACCGGTCGGCCACGGTGGTGGTGGTGGAGCACGACATGCGCTTCATCCGCAGCATTGCCGAATCGGTCACGGTGTTCCACCAGGGGCGGATCCTGGTGGAGGGCCAGGCCGATGCGGTGCTGGCCGACCAGCGCGTTCGCGACGTCTATCTCGGAAAGAAGCCGCAATGACCATGTCTTTACCTCTCTCGCCTCCAGCACCACATCTTCGGGCACCGCTTTTGCGCATCGAGGCGCTGCGGGCGGGCTACGGCGCCATCCCCGTGCTGCACGGCCTCGGCCTTGACGTGATGCCCGGCGAGATCGTCGGTGTGCTGGGCCACAACGGCATGGGAAAGAGCACGCTGCTGATGGCGGCGATGGGGCTGGTGATCCCCAACACCGGTGCCATCTGCTTCCAGGGGCGCGACTTCGCGCGCGCCGCGCCGCACACGCGGGCGCATGCCGGCATCGGCTATGTGCCGCAGGGCCGCGGCATCCTCGCCACGCTAAGCGCCGAGGAGAACCTGCGCCTGGCCTGCATCGGCCGTGGCGGACGCCGCAGAGAAGACGAGGCGCTGGCACGCGTCCTGGCACTTTTCCCGCGCCTGGAGCGCCTGCTGGGGCGCCAGGGCGGCACCTTGTCCGGTGGCGAGCAGCAACTGCTGGCGCTGGCGCGCGCCTTGGTGCCTGCGCCCCGCCTGCTGCTGCTGGACGAGCCGACAGAGGGCATCCAGCCCAACATCGTCCAGGAGATCGCCGCCACGCTGCGTCAACTCCGGCAGGAACACGGGCTGAGCGTGCTTGTGGCGGAACAGAACCTGGACTTCCTGCGCGACTGTGCGGGACGACTGCTGGTGCTGGAGCGCGGCCGCATCGTCGATCAGGCTGCCGGCGATGCACTGCGCGACGACGGGAAATTGGCGGCGTTCATCGAACTGGGTGCGGCGGTGTAAAAGCCGCCATGCGGGTGTGGCGCGACGGCGCAAGCCATTTTTAGTGCGAACTCTTGTTGAATGGAAACTTCTGATGGAGATCAATGACCGAGGCTTCATCGTGACCGGAGGCGGGTCGGGTCTCGGCGCCGCAACGGCGCGCCGACTCGTTGCACAAGGTGTGCATGTCCTGCTGGTGGACCTCCACCGCGAAGCGGTCGAAGCATTGGCTGCCGAGCTGGGCGCGCGGGCCCGCTTCTCTACCGCCGACGTGACGGACGTTGCCGGCGCCGAGGCTGCCTTCGCGGACTTTCGCGCAGACTTTGGCCCGTTGCATGGCCTCGTCAACTGCGCCGGGGTGGCGCCTTCGGAGAAGGTCGTCGGGCGCGAGGGGCCGCACCGTCTGGAGACATTCGCACGCACGGTGCAGATCAACCTGATCGGCAGCTTCAACATGCTGCGGCTGGCAGCCGCGGCCATCGTCGAATCGCCGCCCGACGCCGGCGGCGAGCGCGGCGTGATCGTCAACACGGCTTCCGTCGCGGCGTTCGACGGCCAGATCGGCCAGGCCGGCTATGCGGCATCCAAGGGCGGCGTGGTGGCGATGACGTTGCCCATCGCACGCGAGCTGGCACGCCACGGCATCCGTGTCGTGGCCATCGCGCCCGGCATCATGGAGACGCCCATGATCAAGGCGATGCCCACGGAGGTGCAGGACGCGCTCGGCCGCATGGTGCCGTTCCCGTCAAGGCTGGGCCAGCCGGACGAGTTCGCCCGCCTGGTGATGCACGTCATCGACAACAGCTACCTCAATGGCGAAGTCATCCGCCTCGACGGCGCGATCCGAATGGCCGCCAAGTGACCGACACCCAATACCGGAGATCTGCATGATTCTGACCCCCGAGCAGGAAATGATCCGCGACGCGATGCGCGACTTCGCACGCGAGCGGCTGGCACCGTTCGCCGCCGAATGGGCGCGCGAACACCGCTTCCCGAAAGAGGCGCTGAAAGAACTCGCCGGGCTTGGCGCCATGGGCATGGTCGTGCCCGAGAGCTGGGGCGGCGCCGGACTCGACTACGTCTCGCTGGTGCTGGCCCTCGAGGAGATCGCCGCCGGCGATGGCGCGACCTCAACGATCGTGAGCGTCCAGAACTCGCTCGCCTGCGGCATCACGATGGGCTACGGCAACGAGATGCAGAAGGACCGCTACTTGCGCCGGCTGGCCAGCGGGGAGTGGCCGGGCTGCTTCTGCCTCACCGAGCCGCATGTCGGCTCCGACGCTTCGGCACTGCGCTGCCGGGCCGAGCGCGACGGCGACCACTGGGTGCTCAACGGGGTGAAGCAGTTCATCACGTCGGGCAAGAACGCGCAACTGGCGATCGTGTTCGCGGTGACCGACAAGACGGCCGGCAAGAAGGGTATTTCGGCCTTCCTGGTGCCCACCGACACCCCTGGCTACATCGTGGCGCGCATCGAGGACAAAATGGGCCAGAGCGCTTCGGACACCGCCCAGATCCTGTTCGAAAACTGCCGCGTACCGGCCGACCATCTGCTCGGCCGGGAAGGCGAGGGCTACAAGATCGCGCTGTCGCGTCCCCGAGCCCTACCTCAGCAGCGATTTGCACGAGCCGCGCTAGCGGCTGCCCTTGAGGCTGGCAGCGCCAGGGATTGTCCGTGCTGGAGGGGCATGCAAACTCGCGCGGAGCTCTACGAGAGCATCGCGGCTACCACGCGTTCGAGGACAAACTCGACGGGCTGTTCAGCCGCAGATCCGCCAGTTCCTGACGTCCGTCCCTCCGGGCGGAGGGCGGATTATGAGCACCTGCAGGCCAAGTCCACAAGGAGCACTTCTTGGCTGACAGCACCGCGGCGATCCGGCTCTGGCCGAATTCTGCCCGACGGCAAGCGACGCCAGCGGCATAGATCGTCACCACGCGCCGGAGGCGGGCCGAGCAAGCTTGGTCTTCAAGAACGCGAAGTGAATCGCCCCGGATTTTGAGGAGGCTCAACACTCTGAGAGGATTGAGCCATGAAGAAGTCGAACAAGTTCTCACCCGAGGTCCGTGAGCGGGCGGTGAGGATGGTGCAGGAGCACCGTGGGGAGTACCCGTCGCTGTGGGCGGCAATCGAGTCCATCGCGCCGAAGATTGGCTGCGTGCCGCAGACGCTGCACGAGTGGGTCAAGCGCGTCGAGGTCGACACGGGCGTGCGCGAAGGCGTTACGACCAGCGAGGCCCAGCGGATGAAGGAGCTGGAGCGCGAGGTCAAGGAACTGCGCCGGGCCAACGAGATATTGAAGCTGGCGAGCGCGTTTTTCGCCCAGGCGGAGCTCGACCGCCGGCTCAAGTCCTGAAGGATTTCATCGACAAGCATCGCGATACCTTTGGGGTCGAGCCGGTCTGCAAGGTTTTGCAGGTCGCCCCGTCGGCGTATCGACGACATGCTGCGCTGCTGCGTGAGCCTCACAAACGCTGCGCCCGGGCTCAGCGCGATGATGTGCTGGTCCCGGAGATTCAGCGTGTCTGGCGGGCCAACATGCAGGTCTACGGCGCCGACAAGGTGTGGCGGCAACTGACTCGTGAAGGCGTGACCGTGGCCCGCTGCACGGTCGAGCGATTGATGCGCCGGCTGGGACTGCGAGGCGTGATGCGCGGCAAGGTTGTGCGCACAACCGTCGGTGATGCCAGGGCGCCATGCGCTCTGGACCTGGTCAACCGGCAGTTCCGTGCCGAGCGGCCGAACCAGCTGTGGGTCAGCGACTTCACCTACGTCTCGACCTGGCAGGGCTGGCTCTACGTGGCCTTCGTCGTTGACGTGTTTGCCAGGCGCATCGTGGGCTGGCGGGTGAGCAGTTCAATGCGAACCGACTTCGTGCTCGATGCGCTGGAGCAGGCCCTGTATGCCCGGCAGCCGGAGCGCGACGGAAGCCTGGTCTGTCACTCGGACCGCGGGTCGCCCAATACGTCAGCATTCGGTACACCGAACGGCTGGCAGAAGCCGGTATCGAGCCGTCTGTGGGCAGCAAGGGCGACAGCTATGACAACGCCCTGGCCGAGACCATCAACGGCCTCTACAAGGCCGAGCTCATTCACCGCCGAGCACCATGGAAAACCAAGGAATCCGTGGAACTGGCCACGCTGGAATGGGTGTCATGGTTCAACCACCACCGACTGCTCGAGCCCATCGGCTACATCCCGCCTGCAGAAGCTGAGGCAAACGACTACAGGCAACTCGCCAGTCAGRCCACCACGGTGGCGGCCTGACTTAAACCAACCGGCCTCCACGAAAACCGGGGCGATTCAGCAGGTAGAAATCCGGGGCCTCAAGGTTCTTCTCGCACACGTTCCAAGAAGGCGCCCAAACTTCGGTTCCAAGGAAATTCCATGTCTTTGCGTCGGCGCCGTTAGTAGGTGAACCGTGAGTCCAACTGGCGTGTGACTTTTGGTCCCACCCCATCCGTCCGAACGCCACCGACCGGTGCTGCTTTCCCAGACCCATCGTCTGGCTCGAACGGGCAAATGGCTTTCCCCGAGCAGAGCTCACAAAGGGGGACAGTAGCGGCTCAATCTCGCGCCACACCGACCAACGCCATGGCAACACGCCAGGCGCGCCGAGCACAACATAAACCTCGTATTGCTTGTCGTGGTACGAAATGGCGTGCTCCGAGTACTGCCCTGAATTCTTGCCGCCTTGTCGAATGGCTGGTCATGGCCGTCGGCGGACTTCGGGGCATCCTGGGTACTTGGCAGCTTACGTACGACGGCGGCTCCGACTTGTCGATAGCATCCAGACGGCCAATCCTGCGGCAATCCCCGCCACGGGTACCAGGAGCACGGTCACTGCCAACGCGGCGAATCTGCAAGCGAGGCCTGGCAATGAAAAGTCGCTGGGACACATGAGCTCAGGCAGCGCATGAAGGTGGGTGATGACCACGACAAGCGCGACATAGGTCGCCATCGCGGCCGCCAACATACTTGCCAACAACTTCATATGCCCTCTGCAGAGTTCATTGCATTTCCCGTACCGCGCCATAGGCACGAATCCAACCCGCTGACGAAGGTCGGCCTGTGGCCGACTGCCGAAGTTAGCAGTTCTGACAGCGTATGAATTCACCGGTTGGAAACCGTTCTCGTGCGGTCGTTCGACCCTCTACCTCCGAGTCGACGGCAAACCACCCGCCATCGCGACCGAGCCTGCCTACAGGCTTGTAGGAAGTGCCGTGAGGACGCGGAATGCGCTTGCAGTCGTTGGCGTGCAGAACTGAGGTTCTGTGCTTCTTGTCGATATTGAGCAGCACTGCGGCCTCCAAGTTTGATGACAGGTTCTGCCTGAACGCGGCCCTCAGAGCCACCGCGCCGCCGCGTCAGTCGCATCCATCTCGGAAGGGGCTCGTGATGCCGTCAGCGTAGCCGCGACGTAGAAACCGACGCCTGCCGTCAGAAGTTGAACCATCTGACCGCTGGCGGGGATGAGATGCCACGGCAAGTTGAACGCTACTAACGTCGCGAACGCGACGGACAGTCCACCATAGGAACCTTGGCGATAGAGAGTCAGGGTTTGGCCGAGGAACAACAGGGTGGCCCTGGGCTCGCCTCTAAGGCGTCTGAGCATTGACATCAATCTTTTCCCGGTCGAGCAAAGTCTCGTCGCATCCTGCCACAGCAGCTACCGTGAGCACCAAGGTCGGGCCGGGCCTCGCATTGCTGCGGCTGAAACCTCATCAAAATTGTGGAGGCGGCCGAATTCCGCTGCTGCGCTCAAGGTCGGCTCATTGCCGGTAGCCGCTTTGCGGTTATTTTTACGTTTCGGCCCGTGTTTTCACGGACTCGACAGCTGGCTTCGAATTGTCGATGACGCTGTCGGGCTTCGACGTTTGCGACGGCGTCAGCTGTTCAATGACTCGAATGCGGTGAACAACAAGCTCGTCAATCTCCAGCCGGCGGATTCGAGCGCGGCCCACAAAGAGCCGACCGATAGACAAGGCTCCGATGGCCAGGGCACCGAGGGCCGCGGCGCCCATCAGCATGGAGCCCAACGCGGACGTACCGATGGCGTACGCGCCCGTTGCGGCCGCCGGCAAGGCACGTGCGGACTTTGATGGCATCAAGTTCATCGAAACTCCTGGTGGAACAGTGAGCCTTTGGGGGCGGCAATCATGTGTCCGCTCCTGGCCGAGGCCGTGTGGAAATGCATTTGGCACATCAGTATGCCGAACACGAGGCCACAGGTCCCGTCATCGAGTCTGCTGATGCCATTCAGTGCTCATCGCCGCGCAAACGCGCATTCGTCTTGCTCGTGATGTTTCGGACCACCCTCAGCCGTCTCTGAGAGGGCTCACGCCCCCGCCAACTTCATCGCCTTCATCGTTCTGGTCATGCCCAGGATCGCGATCACCCGCTTCAGGTTGTAGGCCAGCACATGCAGGCTCATCTCGGTGCTGACGTGCTCCAGCGTCTTCGTCAGGAAGTGCGTCCAGCCCATCCAGTGCTTGAGCGTGCCGAACACGTGCTCCACCGTACTTCTTCGCAGCGTCATTGCATCGGGCTTTCGATCAAGCCGCTGCTGAACTCGCTCCAGGACTTCCTCATGCTCCCAGCGACGGATGCGTCGGTACTTGTCGGTCGTGCAATCACCTTTCATCGGGCACTTAGGGCAGGCACCGGTCCAGTAGACGCGCAGCTTGAGGCCGTTCTTCTCGAGTGTGCTGAATCTGTAGATCGCCCGCTCGCCTGCAGGGCAGTTGTATTCGTCGTCTCTCGCGATGTAGATGAAGTCGCTCTTGTCGAAGCGACCCTCGGCCTTGGCGTTCGAGGTCATCGGCTTGGGAACGAACGTCGTGATGCCCGCGTCTTCGCGGGCCTTGAGTTCGGCGCCACTGAAGTACCCGCGATCGGCGAACGCCCTCAGCTTGTCTTTGCCCATGGCCTCGCGCGCAGCCTGCGCCATCTTGCTCAGCTGGGCGCGGTCGTTGCCGACGTTCGTCACCTCGTGGGCAACGATCAGATGGTGCTTGGCATCGACCGCCGCCTGCACGTTGTAGCCCACCAGGCCCGAGCCCTTGGCCTGCGAGTTCATCGAGCGTGCATCGGGATCGGTGGTGGAGCGTTGGCCGTCGGGCTCGTGCTTCAGTTGCTCCTTGGTCTCGTCGAGCTGGCGCATCTGCTCGCGCAGCTTCTCGATCTTGTCCTGCAGCCGCTCGGTCTTGGCCTCGACCTCCGCGGGCTGCGTGCGGTCGGCGGTCTCCAGCGCGTCGAGGTAGCGCTGGATGCTCTGCTCGATCTGCCGCTGGCGCGCATCAATCTTGGCGGGCGTGACATTGCGGTCTCGGCTGTTGACCGCCTTGAACTTGCTGCCATCGATGGCCACGATGGCTTGCGTGAACAGCTTGAGTTCTCGGCACATTTCGACGAAGCGCTTGCAGACGTTGCGGATGCCCGCTCCATTGTCGTGACGGAAGTCTGCAATGGTCTTGAAGTCCGGGGCTAGCCGGCCGGTGAGCCACATCAACTCGACGTTGCGTTGGGCTTCGCGTTCCAGGCGCCGGCTGGACTGGATGCGGTTCAGGTACCCGTAGATGTAGAGCTTGAGCAGCACCGCCGGGTGATACGACGGTCGACCGGTGGAAGCCGGATCAATACCTTTGAAGCCCAGGGTTTGAAGGTCCAGTTCCTCGACAAAGGCGTCGACGACTCGCACCGGGTTGTCTTCGCCGATATAGTCATCTAGGCATTCCGGCAACAACGCGACCTGCTGTCGGTCTTCGCCTTCGATGAATCGCTTCATGCGCCACCTCGCTCTGACGGGTTGGCAGATTTTATTTGGAGTGAGGCGATCAACGAAGTGTTTTCACACAGCCTCGGCCGCATTCTGCCTGTCGGTCTCAAGCGAGACGGCGTCAATCGTCAACGTTTTGGTATTGCTCGATTTGGCACGCATAGGTACCCGGCTGAGTCGAGCAGACCGAATAGTCGTGAGGCGGGGTGCTTGCGCAACCGGCCAGGAACGACAGAAGAATCGCATTCGCCATCTTTTGCACGGACTCTCCTATCAGCGGTCTGACGGCCGGGTTGAGCATCCTGACGGACGATGCCTTACCGGTTGCTTCGAGCATAGCCAACTGGGGTGTCGTCGGGAAGGTTCGGTTGTGGCCGCCAGCCGTCACGGCGCTCTGCGGCGCCTGCGCCAGAGCGATTGGCGATGGAACAAAAGAAGGCCCGTACGAGACGGGCCTTTCACGAAATCCGGTTATTTGGAGGCGAGCCAAGTTGCAGCAAGCAAGGTCAGGCCCCGGTGGACCATCCGGGCTCTTCATTATTGCAACGTCAGGGCGGCTTGGACGACGGGGCTGACCGCGTTCTGCCGAAGCGCCGCCTGGTCCAGCAGGGCCGCGCGGCCGCCGGCTCAAGCGTCGGTTTGCTCTGCCAGCGCCAACGCATCTTCCACTTCGATACCGAGGTAGCGCACCGTGCTTTCAAGCTTGCTGTGGCCGAGAAGAAGCTGCACGGCGCGCAGGTTCTTCGTGCGCCGGTAAATCAACGACGCCTTCGTCCTGCGCATGGAATGGGTGCCGTATGTCGCGCTGTCGAGGCCGATTTCCTCGACCCAGCCATCCACGATGCGGGCGTATTGTCTGGTCCCGATGTGGGGCGATTCATGAACCCGGCTCGGAAACAAGAAATCTCCGGCCTTCAGCTGCGCCGCAGCAATCCACGCCTCAACGGCCTGACGCGTCGGCCCCGTCATCTCGAACTGAACAGGCTGCCCGGTCTTCTGCTGCATCACCTTGGCGCGGGCAGCCACGCGCTCGCCATTTGACACGTCGCAAACGCGAAGCTGTACGAGGTCGCACGCCCGGAGCTTGCTGTCGATACCCAGATTGAAAAGCGCGAGGTCCCGTATCCGACCTTGGAGCTGCAGCCGGACTCAGATGGCCCAGATGTCTTTCAGTCTGAAGGGGGTCTTCTGCCCAACGAGCTTGCCCTTGTTCCACGGTTCGCGGTGACACGTCGATGTTGCTTCCATGATGAGCTCCTGTATGAGGATAGGAGCTTCAGTCTGCGCCGGCGAAGCGCACGACGGGTTGCACTGCCCTCCTTCTGCGGGTGGGGGTCAGAAGCGGTTTTTGAGGCCTCGTCGAGGCCGTCTACTCGGACAACACTGGGCCATACGAAACATATATACTTCGTCTACGTTTCGTATAGAGGTCACTGATGGGAATCGTCAAAATTTCGGACCTGATGCACGAGAACCTGCGAGTGGCGGGGAATGCCCTCAGCAGGTCTATCAATGCACAGGCAGAGCATTGGATGCGAGTCGGCATGCTGACCGAGATGCACCCGGAGTTGGACCACCGAGAAATCTGCCGACTGCTGATACGGGCGGAACTCGCAGGGGGCCTGGACATCGCCGCTGCTGTCACAGCCCAACTTGGCAAGTCCCGCGCATCCTCCACTGGAAAACACTAGTGGCTCGCGGCGTTTCTATCAAGTCCGCCGAGGACATCGGGATGGCGCGGCGGGCCGGCGGGCTTGCAGCAGAGGTTCTCAGCATGGTCGCGCCATACGTCGTGCCGGGGGTGAGCACGGAGACGCTCGACCGAATCTGCCGCGACCACATCGTGAATGTCCAGGGCGCCATTCCAGCCAACGTGGGGTATCTCGGGTATCCGAAGACCATCCTCACCTCCGTTAACCAGGTTGTTTGTCACGGCATCCCCTCGTCCGACAAGATTCTGAAGACGGGCGACATCATCAACATCGATGTTGCCGTCATCAAGGATGGCTGGTTCGGCGACACCAGCCGCATGTACTTCGTCGGAGGCCCCAGCGTGTTGGCTCGGCGCCTGGTGGA
The DNA here is from genome assembly GCF_056405295.1 of Variovorax sp. P1_H2. Classification (NCBI taxonomy): domain Bacteria; kingdom Pseudomonadati; phylum Pseudomonadota; class Betaproteobacteria; order Burkholderiales; family Comamonadaceae; genus Variovorax; species Variovorax sp. P1_H2. The sequence continues at coordinate 34,550 of NZ_JBFUCJ010000057.1, forward strand.
GACGACCTACGAAGCCATGCTGGCGGGAATCCAGCAGGTCAAGCCGGGAGCGACTCTCGGCGACATTGGCCACGCCATCCAGTCGGTCGCTCACCGGGAACACTTCAGCGTGGTGCGCGAATACTGCGGGCACGGGATTGGTCAGGTCTACCACGAGGAACTGCAAGTGCTGCACTACGGGCGGCGCGGGGAAGGACTCAGGTTGGAACCGGGGATGGTTTTCACCATCGAACCGATGCTCAACGCAGGCAAACGCGAAACCAAGCAACTGGCCGACGGGTGGACGGTCGTGACGAAGGACAGGTCTCTGTCCGCCCAGTGGGAACACATGGTCGTTGTGACACCCGAGGGGTATGAAGTGCTTACGGCTTGGCCAGGAGGCACAGGAGCCTACGCGCCGGTTTGACGATCAGTCCGGCCGAGGCTTGGCCTTCGACAACGGCATCGATGCGGACAGGTAGTTGATGGTTTCAGGCCTTGCATTGGTGAAGCGGGCGCTATCGAAGGTCTGCTGCTGGCTGGCGCCTTTTGTCAACGCCGATTTCCAGCGGTCAGACGGAACCCGTCCCGATTTCTGGCGCAGTGATTACCCGTGCATGCGCAAGGATGAATTCGCCGATGCCGGCGCCCCATGAAGCTCCGAATTCCAGCGGCTCATTGAACGGCAGGCGTTCGACTGTAATCCCTGCAGCCTCCTCGACCGTGGTCGGGAAGAAGGCACCGCCCGGTTCCGCATGCAGGTAGAAGTCACCGGTGAAGGTGCCGCAGTCGCAATTGTTCACGAAGTAGCTTTCGCCTGCGGTATTGCTGGAGCGCCTGCCGAAGTTCGGATTGCGCTGGACCAGCTCGCCAAAAACTGCCTCGGGCATGTCGTCGACGCTGCTCAAGACAAACATGCCCGATGCATCCGCCGCGTTGCCGACCTGCTGACCATCTTCTTCAAGTGCATGCGCCGCTAGCGCAACGGCCTTCACGGACTTGCCACACTTCCAGCACCTGGTCTGAGCGCTCAGCAGGAGCAGCGGCGGCAGTACACGAAGGGTGGGTTCACCATCGTCGTCGTAGTCATCAGTGTTCATGCGCGAATTCTGGGCTATGGAGCCCAACATTGCCTAGCCGCGCATTCGTGCTGAACGACACGTTCTGGCCGCCTGTAGCCGGTTGCGGGGCAAGAGCGGCCCACCGGAGGACCATCCGCGGATGGTATGAACCAATCCCTTGAGCAGGGGGTCAAGCCAGGTAAGGAATCCGCTTCTATTGAAACAGTGGAATCAAGTTCTATTCAGAAAAGCCAGCCAGCCAGAGCCTGAGTTTGCAACGGACGATCAGGACGACATCGTGCGCGAACGACAGCTCCTGCAAGTCGCGAATAGGAGCTCCGGGCCCACTGCAGATAGTCTCTGGTTCCGCTGGGTTTCCCACGGCCTGCGCGATGAGTCCACGTCTTCAGATTGCCAGGCGGTAGCCGACACCCGTCTCCGTTAGCAGATGCCGTGGCTGCGCGGGATCGGCCTCGAGCTTCTGACGCAGGTGACCCATGTAGATGCGCAGATAGTGGCTCTGCTCATCGCACAAAGGACCCCATACCTCGCGCAGCAACTGGCGATGAGTGATCACTCTGCCGGCGTTGGCCACGAGTACGCCGAGCAGTCGGTATTCGGTGGGCGTGAGGTGCACTTCGACACCCCCGCGTCGCACGAGTCGGGCCGGACGATCGACCTCGATTTCGCCGAAGCGGAATGCCGGTTCAGCTGCGCCATCGCCCTGCGCGCCGCCTCCTGCTGCACGCGGGCGGCGCAGGGCGGCACGCACGCGTGCCAGCAGCTCGCCGGTGCCGAAGGGCTTGGTCAGGTAGTCGTCGGCGCCGGCGTCGAGCGCCGCGATCTTGTCGGCTTCCTCGGTGCGCGCCGAGAGCACGATGATCGGCACCCCCGACCATCCACGTACATCGCCAATCAACGAGATACCGTCGCCATCCGGCAAGCCGAGATCGAGCACCACCAGGTCGGGCTGGCGCGTGCCGACGGCTGCGAGCCCCTCGCGCAGCGTGCCGACCTCATGGACCTGCCAGCCTTCGGCCTCCAGCGCACCTCGCACGAAGCGGCGGATCTGCGGCTCGTCTTCGATCACGATGGCGACAGGGCTGGGCATGGCAGTCAGGACGAAGGATCGATAGCCGCGGGCGGGGTGCGCCTCGGCAGGGTCACGCTGAATTCGGCACCGCCGTCCGGCGCATTCGCCGCGATGATCTCGCCGCCATGGGCGCTGACCACCGCCCTGCAGATCGCCAGGCCCAGGCCGACACCGGGCGTGGCCGATTCCGCCTGGCCGCGCGTGAACTTGTCGAACAGCGTCTGTTCGCGCCCCTTGAGCGCGGCGGGCAGCCCCGGACCATGGTCGCGCACCGTCAACAAGAGCGCGTTGGGCGTCGCACACGCACCGACCTCAATGGGCGGTGCGCCGTACTTCGCAGCATTCTCGAGCAGGTTGACCAGCACGCGCTCGATCAATGCCGCATCGAACTCGACCAACGGCAGGTCTTCTGGCAGCGCCGTCTGCACGACCATGTCGCCGAGCGCGGGCCGCGCCGCGCGGATGGCCGAGCCCACCACCTCTTCCACCGACTGCCATTCGCGCCGAAGGTTGACTGCGCCGCCGGCGATGCCGCTTTCCAGCCGCGCCATGTCGAGCAGATTGTTGACCAGCGCATTCAGCGCCCGAGCCTGGGCGACGATGGCGCGCGCCGCCTCCGCGTGCGACTCCGGCGGCGCCGCCTGCAGTGACTCGGCCAGCGCGATCAGTGCCGTCAGTGGCGTGCGGACATCGTGCGAGATCGCGCCCAGCAGCGCATTGCGTAGGCGCTCGGACTCCATCTCGACCACCGCCTGCTGCGCCACCTCGACGTAGTGCACCCGCTCCAGCGCGATCGCGATCTGCCGCGCCAGCGTGTCGAGCTGTTGGGCCTGCTCCGGAATCAGCAGCCAGCGCAGGTGCAAGGGTTCGAGCGCGAGTACGCCGCGCACCCGCATCGGCGCCTTGAGGGGCACGTAGTGCCATGGTTGCGCCGCGAGCGTGGCCGTGGCCAAGCCAGCCGGCTGCCCATGGCGGAAGGCCCAGTCGGCGACGCTAGGGTCAAAGCCGGGCGGCGGCGCAGCGGGCATCAGCAGCCGGTCGTTGGCGTCCGTCACCAGCACCAGCGCATGGCCGCCGAAATGGCCTTGCACCGCGGCCGCACCGAGCTCGATCACCTGGGGGCTTTCAAGCGCGGCCGAGAGTTCGCGCGTGAGCTCGAACAGCGACTGGGCCCGTCGCTCGCGGCTGTTCGACACGCCGGCGGCGAAGCGTAGCCCTGCGGTGAGCTGCCCGACCAGCAGGCCGACGCAGAGCATGACCGCGAACGTCACCAGGTACTGCACGTCACTGACGGCAAATGAAAGGCGCGGCGGCACAAAGAAAAAGTCGAAGGCAGCGACGTTCATCACAGCCGCAACAGCCGCCGGACCGCGCCCGAAACGTAGCGCAACGCCGACCACGCCGAGCAGAAACAGCATGACGATGTTGACCAACTCCAGCACGCCGGCGAGCGGCATGGCCACCATCGTGACCGCAATGCTGATGGCGCCCGCCCAGGCGTAGGCGGGCCAACGCGCTTGCGAGTGCTCGTCCTCCTTCACCCCGGACTCGTCGCGCGGTCCACCCGGTCGGACCTGCGCGAGGCGGCGCGAACTGTCGGCCCGCGCCACCTCGAGGATGTCGAGCGCGGGTGCGCAGCGCGCCAGTTCGCGCGACAGGTCCGCCGGCGGCCACCAACGGCGCCAGCCTTGAGCGGGTTCGGACCGCCCTACCACCAGCGTGGCGCAGTTGAGCCGCTGCGCCAACGCGGTGAGTTCCTCAGCGATGCGGGCGCCCGTCAGCACGGCTGTGACGGCGCCCAGCTCCTCGGCCAGCTTGAGCACCGCGAGGATGCTGTCGCGCTGCTTGGCGTCGAGACGCTGCAGGCGCGGCGTCTCGACGTAGGCCGCATGCCAGCGCACGTTGAGCTGGCCGGCCAGTCGCGCCGCGGTGCGCACGGTCTGGCTCGCGCCTTCGTGGGGCCCGACGCAGGCGAGCAGCGCGCCCGAGGTGTTCCAGGGCTGCGGCCCGGCATCGCCCTGCGGCCCCGACTGCTCGACCCGCCAGCCGCGCACGTCGTCCTCCACGTGCTCGGCGGTGCGCCGCAGCGCGATCTCGCGCAGCGCGATCAGGTTGCCCTTGCGGAAGAAGTTCTGCGCCGCCCGCTCGGCCTGCTGAGGCAAATAGACCTTGCCGGCGGCGAGGCGGGTCGTGAGTTCGTCAGGCGTGACATCGACCAGCACCACCTCTTCGGCCTCGTCGAGCACGGTGTCGGGCACCGTCTCGTGCACGCGCACGCCGGTGATGGCGCCCACCGTGCCGTTGAGGCTTTCCAGGTGCTGGACGTTGAGTGCCGACCAGACCTCGATGCCTGCCGCCTGCAGCTCCTGCACGTCCTGCCAGCGCTTGGCGTGGCGCGAGCCCGGCGCATTCGTATGCGCGAGTTCGTCGACCAGCAGCACGGCGGGCTTGCGCGCGAGCGCCGCGTCGAGGTCGAACTCGGCCAGCGTGCGGCCGCGGTACGGCACCTCGCGCAAGGGCAGCATTTCGAGGCCGGCCAGCAGTGCCGCGGTCTCACTGCGGCCATGCGTTTCCACCACGCCGATCACTACGTCAAGACCAGCGGCGTGTTCGCGTTGCGCGGCGCTCAGCATCGCCCAGGTCTTGCCGACACCAGCATTGGCACCAAAGTAGATGCGCAGCTTGCCGCGCTGGGCGCGTTCCTCGTCCGCCCGCAACTGGGCGAGCAGCGCGTCGGGGTCGGGGCGGCCCTCTGTGGGTGAATGAGGAAGACTGGACATCGGGTAGCTTCGATTACACGCCCACGAGCCCGCTCCATACCCGTGTCCGACGGATCACTACAGCGTTGGTCGCGACGGCTACAAGCACCATGATCAATCGCCTGACGAGGAACGGGGGCCCTTGTGCGTATCGGACTGCACCCGGCGACGTGGGTGACCGGGCTTCGCGTGGCGCAACGGGTGTAGCTTCGCCGGGGCGCTGCGCCCGGGAGCGTCGCCATGCACATGGCGCCTGGTCGTCCAGCGCACAACCGCCCATGCAAGGCCCATCGGAATGAAAAGAGCCACCAACGCGCACAACGCGTACACGATGTCGGGAATCATCACTGTCTCCTTGGCGCTACGCGCTGCCTCTGTGCGAGGGAACGAGCCTGCTGCAGCGGTCAGGTGGTCGCGCATAGGCCCACGGGCCTCCGGATCAGGGAGAGGGTTGCGCGTCGAGCGCGAGATTGAGCGCCAACACGTTGATGCGCGACTCGCCCAGGAATCCCCACAGCGGCGCCTCGATATGGCGCTCCAGCAGGCCGGCCACCTGGTCCGGCGTCAGCCCGCGAGCGCGAGCCACGCGCGCGACCTGGTAGCGCGCCGCCGCGGGGCTGATGTGGGGATCGAGCCCGCTGGCCGAGGCCGTGACGAGGTCGACCGGCACCGGCTGCGTGTTGCCCGGATCGGCCGCGCGCAAGGCTTCGATGCGGCCCTTGACCGCATCGGCCAGCGCCGGATTCAGCGGCCCCTGGTTGGCGCCGCCCGAGGCGGCCGCGTTGTAGGCCATCGGTGCCGTGGCCGACGGACGGCCCCAGAAGTGCTTCGGGTCGCTGAAGTTCTGGCCGATCAATGCGGAGCCGATTTGCGCACCGTCGCGCGGCAACAGGCTGCCCGCGGCCTGGGCCGGAAACACGGCCTGGGCGACGCCCGTCACGGCGAGCGGATAGACGATGCCCGTGAGCGCGCTCAGCAGCACGAACAGCACGAGGGCGGGACGAAGAATGTCTTTCATGGGAAGTCCTTAAACAAGACGGACCGCGACCAGCAGCCAGTCGATGAGCTTGATGCCGATGAAGGGCACGACCAGGCCGCCGAGCCCGTAGATCGCCAGATTGCGCCGCAGCAGCGCGGCCGCCCCCACCGGCCGGTAGCGCACGCCCTTCAGCGCCAGCGGGATCAGGAACACGATCACCAGCGCATTGAAGA
>NZ_JBFUCJ010000058.1:0-40486 GCF_056405295.1 Variovorax sp. P1_H2
GCCTTGGGGCGGCCCGGCGCCGGCCTGGCCCCCACGCTCCCCCACTGCGTGTGGGTCGCTGCCCCCCGAGGGGGCCGCAGGCCGCCTTGGGGCGGCCCGGCGCCGGCCTGAGGGCCGGACGCGCGACCGACAATCGCGGCATGTTCCATATCGTCCTGGTCGAGCCCGAGATCCCGCCCAACACCGGCAACGTGATCCGGCTGGCCGCCAACACGGGTTGCACCCTGCACCTGGTCGAACCGCTGGGATTCTCGATGGATGACCGCCTGCTGCGCCGCGCCGGGCTGGACTACCACGAGTACGCCACGCTCTTGCGCCACGCCAATTGGCAGGCACTGCTCGATAGCCAAAAGCCGCCGGCCGACCGGATGTTCGCCCTGACCACGCGCGGCACCCGGCGGGTGCACGACGTGGCCTTCCGCCCCGGCGACTGGCTGGTGTTCGGTTCGGAGACGCGCGGACTGGCGCCCGAACTGCGCGAGCGCTTCGCCGCGCCGCAGCGGCTGCGGCTGCCGATGCGCGAGGGCCAGCGCAGCCTGAACCTGTCGAACGCGGTGGCGGTGACGGTGTTCGAGGCCTGGCGCCAAAACAGCTTCGGCTAGCGAGACCGGCGCAGCCCGGTCCCCCTTCGTGAAACACCGCGGAACTGGCTTTGCCAGGCCGCTGGTGTTGCCCCCGGTAGGGGGTGGGCGGGCTACACGAAGTGAGCCCAACCTGGGGGCGAGCTACTTATACCGGCGGACGACGGATTCGGCAACGCAGGCGGGCTTGGGGGATCCTTCGAGCTCGATGGTCGTTTCCCAGGTCATCTGCAGCCCGTCGTTGGCGATCGGCTCCGAGCTCAGCAGCTTCATGCGGCCACGGACCCGGCCGCCGACCGGCACCGGCGCCATGAAACGCACGCGGTTCAGGCCGTAGTTGACGCCCATGCGCGATTCGGCGACCTCGAAGGCCGCTTCATACAAGCGCGGCAGCAGCGACAGGGTCAGGAAGCCATGGGCGATCGGGCCGCCGAAGGGCCCGGCCTTGGCGCGCTCGACGTCCACATGGATCCATTGATGATCGCCGGTCGCCTCGGCGAACTGGTCGACCTGCGCCTGGGTGATGGTGATCCAGTCGCTCACAGCGACTTCCTGGCCGACGCACGCGGCAAGATCCTGAAGGGTCTGGAAGGTCTTTTTCATCGCCTCACTTTAGCGGCGCCCCGGCACCGCTCCTGTCCACGCCGGGACATCGCGGCTCGGGGTAAACACGGGCTCAGGCTCAGACCGGCGCCGGGCCGCCCCAAGGCGGTCTGCGCCCCCTCGGGGGGCAGCGAGTACACGAAGTGACGAGCGTGGGGGCCTCTCAGGCTTCCAGCCAATGGATGATCGGCTGCCATTGGTCGAGGTCGCGCTGTACGCGCCCGGGCGCAATGTCGAACAGCGTCAGCCCGCGGGCCGCCAACTGGACGTAGATCTGCGTGTCGCGCAATTCGCCGAGCACCGGCACTTCGAGGCCGGAGACGAACTCGTGCAGTCGGTCCGCGGCCAGCGTGCGGGCGTCCACGCGCATGCCCACCAGCCCGATCCGGGTCTTGCCGGCATGGCGGTTGGCGAGCAGCTTGTCGAGGAAATCGCGGGTCGCGTAGATATCGAAGATGCTCGGCTGCAGGGGCACCAGCACCATGTCGGCCAATGCCAGCGCCTCCTTGAGCCGCGATCCGTGCAGCCCGGCCGGGGTGTCGATGACCGCATGGGTGGTGCCGCGTGGCGGCTTCACCACGCTGCCGTCCTCGGTCGCCTCCCAGCTGAGGATGGTTCGCGCCTGCGGCGGCCGCAGCCCGAGCCAGAGCCGCGACGACTGCTGGCGATCGATGTCGCCCAGCAGCACCGGATAGCCGCGGCTGGCGTAATAACCCGCGATGTGGGTGGCGAGCGTGGATTTTCCGACGCCGCCCTTGGGATTGGCGACCACGACTACCGGCATTCAAGACTCCGACAGGCTGAACAAGAGCGTCATGGTAGCCGCCTGCGGAGTGCGCTAATGTTCGCGCCATGTCGAGCCCACCCAACAACAACAGTTCGTCGCGCATCTACGTGATTGCCGCTCATCCGCATTGGCGCGAATCGCGCGTCAACCTCCGGCTGCTGAAAGCCGCGCAGGCCACGCCGGGCGTCGACGTCAACGACCTCTACGACACCTACCCCGACTACGCGATCGACGTCCGGGCCGAGCAGGCCCGCCTGGCCCGCGCCGACCTGCTGGTGCTGCTGCATCCGATCCAGTGGTATTCGATGCCGGCACTGCAGAAGCTCTGGATCGACGAAGTGCTCGACTACGGCTGGGCCTACGGCACCGGCGGCCGGGCGCTGGAAGGCAAGGACTGCTGGCTGGTGGCGACCACCGGCGGACCCGAGGGCAGCTACCACCCGCAAAGCTACAACCGCTATTTCTTCGACGCCTTCCTGCCGCCCTACGAGCAGACGGCGGCGCTGTGCGGCATGCGCTTCCTGCCGCCACTCCTGTTCCACGGCGCTCGCAGCGCCACGACGGCCGAGCTGAGCGCCCACGTCGAGGTCTTCACGGAGCGGCTCCAGAGCTACCCCGACTGGCCCGAGCTCGAGGAACTGAACGCCTGCATCAGCTGCCCGGTGCCCGAGACCGACCGGCCGACCAGCCACGAGGAAGCCTGAGCATGGAACACGCACCAGTCTGGCTGGTCAATTCGCTGATCTATCTGGGCGCCGCTGTGCTCGTGGTGCCGCTGTCGAAGGCGCTCGGGCTGGGCGCGATCATCGGCTATCTGGTGGCCGGCATCGCCATCGGGCCCTGGGGCCTGGGCCTGGTCACCAACGTCGAGGACATCCTGCATTTCGCCGAGTTCGGCGTCGTGCTGATGCTATTCCTGGTCGGCCTCGAGCTCGAGCCCAAGCGGCTCTGGAGCCTGCGGCGGCCGATCTTCGGCTGGGGCTCGGCCCAGGTGCTGGGCTGCGCCGCGGTGCTATTCGCGGTCGGCTGCGCGGCGGGCGCCGACTGGCGCGTGTCGCTGGTGGCGGCGCTCGGGCTGGCGCTGTCGTCGACCGCGATCGCGCTGCAGGTGTTCGCCGAGCGCAACCTGCTGCTGACGCCGAGCGGCCAGGCCGGCTTCTCGATCCTGCTGTTCCAGGACGTCGCGGCGATTCCGATCCTGGCGCTGCTGCCGCTGCTGGCGGTCGGCCCCGACTCCGGGCCGGACTTGAGCGGATGGGACCGCACGCTCGAGGGCCTGAAGATCGTCGGCGTGGTGGCCGCCATCGTGGTCGGCGGCCGGCTGGCCCTGCGGCCGCTGCTGCGCTGGATCGCGCGCAGCAACACGCCCGAGATCTTCACCGCCACCTCGCTGCTGCTGGTGGTCGCGATCGCCGCGCTGATGCAGTTCATCGGCCTCTCGATGGCGCTCGGTGCCTTCCTCGCCGGCGTGCTGCTGGCGGAGAGCGAATACCGGCGCGAGCTCGAGACCGACATCGAGCCCTTCAAGGGCTTGCTGCTGGGCCTGTTCTTCATCGCGGTCGGCATGAGCATCGATTTCGGCGTGCTGATCGAGCACCCCGCGCTCATGGCGCTGGTGGTGATGTCCTTCCTGGCGGTCAAGTTCGTCGTCATCTACGCGCTGGCCAAGGCCATGCAGGTGCCCTATCAGCAGCGGCCGGTGTTCACGCTGCTGCTGGCGCAGGGCGGCGAATTCGCCTTCGTGGTCTTCCAGGCCGCCGGGCCCGACGTGCTGCCGCACGCCGTGGCCTCCTTCCTGATCGCCGCGGTGGCGCTGTCGATGCTGGTCTCGCCGCTGCTGCTGGTGGCGATCGACAGGTGGGTGCTGCCACGCTACAGCGCCCACAAGCCGACCACGATGGAAGAGATCTCCGAGCAGCAGGACGCCAAGGTGGTGATCTGCGGCTTCGGGCGCTACGGCCAGATCATCGGCCGGATGCTGAGCGCTCAGGGCGTGAAGATCACGGTGCTGGACCACGACCCGGACACCATCGAGGCGCTGCGCGAATTCGGCATCCCGGTCTTCTACGGCGACGCGACGCGGCTGGACCTGCTGCGCACCGCAGGCGCCGGCAGCGCCGAGGTGCTGGTGATCGCGGTCGACGACATGGAGCAATCGCTGCAGATCGTCGACCTGGCGCAGAAGCACTTCACGCAGGCCAAGCTGGTCGTGCGGGCGCGCAACGTCAACCACCTCTACCAGCTGCTCGACCGCAAGGTGGAATTCGTCGAGCGGGAGATGTTCGAATCCTCGCTGCGCAGCGCCCGCTCGGTGCTCGAGGCGATCGGCTGGCCGGCGCACGAGGCGCGCGAGGATGCGATGCGCTTCCGGCGCCGCAACATCGAGCTGATGTACGAGACCTACCCGCACTACAAGGGCGACCGCGCCAAGCTGATCGCGGTGGCGAAGAAAGGCCGCCAGCAGTTCCAGGAGCAGATGGCGCGCGAGCGCGAGGAACGGCGCCAGCGCAACGGCGGCGCCTGGGACCGGGAGGATTGAGCCCCCACGCTCCCCCACTGCGTGTGGGTCGCTGCCCCCCGAGGGGGCCGCAGGCCGCCTTGGGGCGGCCCGGCGCCGGCCTGACTGAGCCCCCACGCTCCCCCACTGCGTGTGGGTCGCTGCCCCCCGAGGGGGCCGCAGGCCGCCTTGGGGCGGCCCGGCGCCGGCCTGACTGAGCCCCCACGCTCCGTCACTTCGTGTACTCGCTGCCCCCCGAGGGGGAGTCAGCAGGCCGCCCGTCAGCGCGAAGCGCTGACTTCGCCGCGCGGGCGGCCCGGCGCCGGCCTGAGTCCGCCCGCGCCTTACTGATCGAGTTTGAGCAGCCGCACCGCATTGCCCTTGAGGATCCCCGGCATCACCTCGGGCTTGAAGCCGGCGTCCTCGAAGTCCTTGAGCCAGCGGTCGGGCGTGATCAGCGGGTAGTCGCTGGCGAACAGCACGCGGTCTTTCAGCAGGGTGTTGGCGTACTGCACCAGTTGCTTCGGGAAATACTTCGGGCTCCAGCCGGAGAGGTCGATCCAGACATTGGGCTTGTGGGTCGCGACGCTGAGCGCCTCGTCCTGCCAGGGGAAGCTCGGGTGCGCCATGACGATCTGCATGTCGGGGAAGTCGATCGCGACGTCGTCCAAATGCATCGGGTTGCTGTACTCGAGCCGCAGGCCGCCGCCGCAGCGCATGCCCGAGCCGATGCCGCTGTGGCCGGTATGGAACACGGCCGGCAGGCCATGCTCGGCGATCACCTCGTAGATCGGCCAGGCCATCTTGTCGTAGGGGTGGTAGCCCTGCACCGTGGGATGGAACTTGAAACCCTTGACGCCGTGTTCTTCGATCAGCCGGCGGGCCTCCCGCGCGCCCATCTTGCCCTTGTGCGGATCGATGCTGGCGAAGGCGATCATGATGTCGGAGTTCTTCTGCGCAGCCTCGGCGATTTCCTCGTTGGGAATCCGGCGCCGGCCCATGTTCGACTCGGCATCGACCATGAACATCACCAGGCCGATCTTGCGCTCGCGGTAGTAGTCGATGCTTTCCTGGATGGTCGGGCGACGGCCCGACTTGAAGTACTTGTCGGCGGCGCGGTCGTACGCCTCGCCGTAGTTGTCGAAGGGGTTCCAGCAGCTCACCTCGGCGTGCGTGTGGGTGTCGATCGCGATGAGGTTCCGATGATCCATGGCCTGTCTCCAAACGGTTAGGGTAAGTCCTAGGGCCGCACACCATCATGCGGCTTGAATTGGTTATCTTTCATAACCATAATCGATCGTACTCCGGAATGCAATCATGACCCACCCCGACCTCCACCTCGAACTCCAGGACGACATCGCCGTCATTCGCCTCACCCGGGGCGCCAAGCGCAATGCGCTGTCCGACGCGCTGATCCTGGCGCTGCGCGACGCCTTCGAAAAACTGCCCTCCTCGGTGCGTGCCGCGGTGATCGACGGCGAGGGCCCGCACTTCTGCGCCGGCCTCGACCTGTCGGAGCTCCAGGAGCGCGACGCCGGACAGGGGCTGCAGCATTCGCGCATGTGGCACGCGGCGCTCGACCTCGTGCAATACGGCCCGGTGCCGGTGATCGCGGCGCTGCACGGCGCGGTGGTCGGCGGCGGGCTCGAGCTGGCCAGCGCCTGCCATATCCGGGTGGCCGACAGCACGACCTTCTATGCGCTGCCCGAGGGCTCGCGCGGCATCTTCGTCGGCGGCGGCGGCTCGGTGCGCATCCCGAAGCTGATCGGCGCCGCCCGCATGACCGACATGATGATGACCGGCCGGGTCTACAACGCCGAGGACGGCGAACGCGCCGGCTTCGCGCAGTACCTGGTGGCCGAGGGCAGCGCCTTCGACAAGGCCCTCGAACTGGCCAGGCGGGTCGCGACCAATGCCCCGCTGACCAACTACGCGCTGATGCACGCGCTGCCGCGCATCGCCGAGCAGCCGGCCGACCATGGCTTCTTCACCGAGGCGCTGATGGCCGGCATCGCGCAGAGCGCGCCCGAGGCCAAGGAACGCGTGCGCGCCTTCCTCGAGGGCAAGGCCGCCAAGGTGCAGAAGAACTGAGACAGAACCCAAGGATCCCATGCAAGCCCATCGCCCCACGGCCCTCACGCCGCGCTACCGTCCCGTGACCTTCGGCGTGCGCCGCGTCGTCGTGCGCGAAGGCGCGGCGGGCGTGCGCTACATCGAAGCCGCCGAGCCCCTCAAGGACTATGCCGAGCGCATCACCGACCGCCTGATGCACTGGGCCGAGGCGGCGCCCGACCGCAGCTTCATGGCGCGGCGCGAGCAACTGGCCGACGGCAGCACCGGCGAATGGAAGCACCTGAGCTATGCCCAGGCGCTGCAGGACGCGCGTCGCATCGGGCAAGCCCTGCTGAATCGCGGCCTCGACGCCGAACGGCCGGTCATGATCCTGAGCGAGAACAGCCTGGAGCACGCGAAGCTGGCACTCGCCTGCATCTACGCCGGTATTCCTTACTGCCCGGCGTCGCCGGCCTACTCGATCGTCAGCCAGGACTACGAGAAGCTGCGCCACATCGTCGAAACGCTCACGCCCGGCCTGGTGTTCGCGAGCGACGCCGCGCGCTTCGGCCGCGCCATCGCCGCGGTCGTGCCGGCCGACGTGGAGGTCGTGCTCCATCGCGGCCACGGCGGCACGGAGGACAAGGGAACACCCTCGCCCGATCTCGCGGGCCGCGCGATCACCGCCTTCGACAGCCTGCTCGCCACGCCCGCCACGCATGCGGTCGACGCCGCCATGCGGGCCACGGGGCCGGACACGATCACCAAGTTCCTGTTCACCTCGGGCTCGACCAAGATGCCCAAGGCGGTCATCAACACGCAGCGGATGTGGTGCGCCAACCAGGTGCAGATCGCGCAGTCGATGCCCTCGCTGGCCGAGGAGCCCCCGGTGCTGGTCGACTGGCTGCCGTGGAACCACACCTTCGGCAGCAACCACAACGTCGGCATCACGATCTACCACGGCGGCACGCTCTACATCGACGACGGCAAGCCGACGCCGGCCGGCATGGCGGAAACCCTGCGCAACCTGCGCGAGATCGCGCCCACCGTCTACTTCAACGTGCCGACCGGCTTCGAGGCGATCGCGCACGCCATGCAGACCGACGCCCAGCTGCGCAAGACCCTGCTGTCGCGGGTGCGCATGTTCTTCTATTCCGGCGCGGCGCTCGCGCAGCCGGTGTGGGACCTGCTGCACCAGATCCAGGAAGCGGAGATCGGCGAGCGCATCGTGATGGCGACCGGCCTCGGCATGACCGAGTCGGGCCCGTCGGCGATGTTCATCAACAGCCCCGACGTGCGCGCCGGCGACGTCGGCGTGCCGACGCCGGGCATGACGCTCAAGCTGATCGAGGTCGACGGCAAGGTCGAAGTGCGCTATCGCGGCCCGAACATCACGCCGGGCTACTGGCGCGCCCCCGAAGCGACGCGCGAGGCCTTCGACGAAGAGGGCTTCCTGTGCACCGGCGACGCCGTCAAATGGATCGACGAGGAGGACATCCACCGCGGCCTGCGCTTCGACGGCCGCATCGCCGAAGACTTCAAGCTCGCCACCGGCACTTTCGTGAGCGTCGGCCCGCTGCGCGCGAAGATCATCACCGCCGGCGCGCCGCACGTGCAGGACGCGGTGCTGACCGGCATCAACCTGAAGGAAGTCGGCGCGCTGATCTTCCCGACCCCGGCAATCCGCACGCTGGCCGGCCTGGCCGCCGATGCGCCGCTGCAGCAGGTGGTCGAAAGCGCCCCGGTGCAGGCCTGGCTCCAGCAGTTGCTCGACACCCTCTCGGCCGCCAGCACCGGCAGCGCCAACCGCATCGCGCGGGCCCACCTGGTGTCCGAGGCGCCGTCGATCGACAAGGGCGAAGTGACCGACAAGGGCTCGATCAACCAGCGCGCCGTGCTCAAGCACCGCGCCGCGCTGGTCGAAGCCCTGCATGCCGGGACGCTGCCCTTCACCCTCAAGCCCCGATAGACCCGACAGACCACAAGGAGACATGCCATGAACATCCAGGGACAAGCCGCACTCGTGACCGGCGGCGCATCCGGCCTCGGCGAAGCCACCGCGCGCGAACTCGCGCGCCTCGGCGCCAAGGTCGCGGTGCTCGACGTCAATTCGCAGCTGGCCGAGAAGGTGGCGGCCGAGATCGGCGGCGTCGCCTGCATCTGCGACATCACCAACACCGACAGCGTCGCCGCCGCGCTCGACAAGGCCGAAGCCGCGCACGGCCCGGCCCGCATCCTGATGAACGTTGCCGGCATCGGCAGCGCCAAGCGGATCGTCGGCAAGGACGGCAGCGCAGCGCCGCTCGAGGACTTCGTGCGCGTGGTCAACGTCAACCTGGTCGGCGCCTACAACATCAGCCGCCTCTATGCCGCGCGCTGCGCCGCACTGGCACCACTGGACGGCGGCGAGCGCGGCGTGATGATGTTCACCGCCTCGGTCGCGGCCTTCGACGGCCAGGTCGGCCAGCAGGCCTACAGCGCCTCGAAGGGCGGCCTGGTGGGCATGACGCTGCCGATGGCGCGCGACCTCGCGCAGCACGGCATCCGCGTCTGCACCATCGCGCCGGGCCTGTTCGCGACGCCGCTGCTGAAGACGCTGCCCGAGCCGATCCAGCAATCGCTGGCGGCCTCGATCCCGTTCCCGCCGCGCCTCGGCGATCCCTCGGAGTTCGCCGCGCTGGCCTGCCACATCGTCACCAACGGCCACCTCAACGGCGAGGTGATCCGCCTCGACGGCGCCTTGCGAATGGCCCCGCGCTGAGCCCACCGCCCCTGTTCCCGTTCGCCCCACCTGGAGACAAATCCCATGAAGACCAAATCAACCCTGCTCGCCGCCGCTCTGGCGCTCGGCCTCTTCGGCACCGCCCATGCCGACCTCACCGTCGGCGTGGTGCTGCCGCTCACCGGGCCGGCTTCCGGCCTCGGCATCCCGGTCAAGAACCAGATCGCGCTGTGGCCGAAGAGCATCGCGGGCGAAAACCTCAAGGTCGTGGTGCTGGACGACGCCACCGACCCGACCACCGGCGTCAAGGACACCCAGCGCCTGGTGACCGAGGACAAGGTCGACGTCATCATCGGCTCGGCGGCGACCCCGGTCGCGATCCCGATGGCCGACGTGGCGGCGGAATCGGGCACGGTGCAGCTCGCCGCCTCGCCGGCCGGCCTGCCGCCCGGCAAGGACAAATGGACCTTCCGGCTGCCGCAATCGAACGACGTCATGGCCTATGCCGTGGTCCAGCACATGAAGGCGCAGAAGGTCAAGACCATCGGCTTCCTGGGCTACACCGACGCCTACGGCGAACTGTGGCTCAAGGCGCTCACCGCCGAGGCCGAGAAGAACGGCATGAAGATCGTCGCCACCGAGCGCTTCGGCCGGGCCGACACCAGCGTCACCGCCCAGGTGCTCAAGCTGACCTCGGCCAACCCCGACGCCCTCCTGATCGTCGCCTCCGGCAGCGGCGCGGGCATGCCGCAGAAGGCCGTGATGGAGCGCGGCTTCAAGGGCAAGGTCTACCAGACGCACGCCGCCGCCACGCAAGACCTGATGCGCACCGCCGGCAAGGACGCCGAAGGCACCTTCGTCGTCTCGGGCCCGGCCACGGTCGCCGAGCAACTTCCCGAGACCCACCCGTCGAAGAAGGCCGCGGTGGCGTTCGTGCAGCAGTACGAGAAGACCTACGGCCCCGGCTCGCGCAACCAGTTCGCCGGCCACGGCGCCGATGCGCTCACCGTGCTCGAGAAGGCGGTGCCGATCGCGCTCAAGAAGGGCAAGCCCGGCACCCCCGAGTTCCGGGCGGCGCTGCGCGACGCGATGGAGACCATGGGCCGCACGGTGCTCGCGCACGGCGTGCTCGAGTGGACGCCGCAGAACCACTGGGGCTACACCAACGAGACCGGCGTGATGCTGAAGGTCGTCAACGGCCAGTTCAAGGTCGAAGAGCAGTAACTCGCCCCGAAAACGGAGAACGCGCGCCGCGAAGCCCTCATGGAACTCTCTATCGCCAGCATCCTGACGCTGGACGGACTCACGAACGGGGCGATCTATGCACTGCTGGGCATGGGCATCGTGCTCGTGTTCACGGTCACCCGCGTCATCTTCATTCCCCAGGGCGAGTTCGTCGCCTATGGGGCCCTCACGCTGGCGATCTTCCAGACCGGCCAGGTCCCCGGCACGGTCTGGCTGCTGCTGATCCTCGCGGGCGTCGCGGCCCTGATGGAGCTGGCGACCACCTGGCGCCATCGCGGCCGCGCGGCACCCGCGCTGATGGCCGCGGCACGCACCTTCGTCGTGCCGGCCGTGGTCTGCGCCATCTCCGCCTGGGCCGCGCCGCGCCACCTGCCGCTGATGGTGCAGGCGCTGCTGACCCTGTGCATCGTCACGGCCTACGGCCCGCTGGTCTATCGCGTGGCCTACCAGTCGCTCGCCGGTGCCAGCTCGCTGGTGCTGCTGATCGTCTCGGTCGGCGTGCACTTCGCGATGACCGGGCTGGGCCTGCTGTTCTTCGGCGCCGAGGGCTTTCGCAACCCGTCGTTCTGGGACGACCGCTTCGCGCTCGGACCGCTCAACATCAACGGCCAGACGCTGATCATCTTCGTCGCCTCGGCGGCGCTGATCGTCGCGTTGTGGCTCTATTTCGAGCGCACGCTGTACGGCAAGGCGCTGCGCGCCACGGCGGTCAACCGCCTCGGCGCGCGGCTGATGGGCATCTCGACCCAGGCGGCCGGGCAGCGCACCTTCGCGATGGCGGCGCTGATCGGCGCGCTGTCGGGCCTGCTGATCGGCCCGACCACCACGATCTTCTACGACTCCGGCTTCCTGATCGGCCTCAAGGGCTTCGTCGCCGGCGTCATCGGCGGCCTGGCGAGCTATCCCGCAGCGCTGTTCGGCGCCCTCGCGGTCGGACTGATCGAGTCCTTCGGTTCGTTCTGGGCCAGCTCGTTCAAGGAGGTGATCGTGTTCACGATCATCCTGCCGGTGCTGCTGTGGCGCTCGCTCGCCAGCGGCCATTCGGACGAGGAGCATTGACATGGACGCCACCTTGAACACTCCGATGGCCGCGCGGCCCGCGAAGAGCCGGCTGCGCAGCTGGAGCCCGCTCGCGCTGGTCGCCGTGCTCGCCGCCCTGCCGCTGCTGCCGCTGCCCGACTTCTGGATCATCCAGCTCAACTACATCGGCATCTACACGCTGCCGGTGCTGGGCCTCGTGCTGCTCACCGGCGTCGGCGGGCTGACCTCCTTCGGCCAGGCCGCGTTCGTCGGCATCGGCGCCTACACCACGGCCTACCTGAGCGTGAACTTCGGCCTTTCGCCCTGGCTCACCCTGTTCATCGGGCTGGCGCTGACCGGCCTCAGCGCCGCCATCATCGGCGGCATCACGCTGCGCATGTCGGGCCACTACCTGCCGCTGGCCACCATCGCCTGGGCACTGTCGCTCTACTACCTGATGGGCAACCTCGAGGCGCTGGGCAAGTACGACGGCATCCTGGGCGTCAAGGGACTGAACCTGTTCGGCCTCGAAGTCGGCCAGCAGCGGGTCTTCTATGCGGTGGTCTGGACCTTCGCGCTGCTCGCCTGCTTCGCGGTGATCCGGCTGCTCGATTCGCGCAGCGGCCGCGCCATCCGTTCGCTCGCGGGCGGTTCGCAGATGGCCGAGGCGATGGGCGTGAACACGCTGCGCTTCAAGGTCGGCATCTTCGTGCTGGCCGCGCTGCTCGCCTCGCTGTCGGGCTGGCTCTTCGCGCACTTCCAGCGCACCGTGAACCCCTCGCCCTTCGGCCTCAAGATGGGCATCGAGTACCTGTTCATGGCGGTGCTCGGCGGCGTGGCCCACGTCTGGGGCGCGATCGCCGGTGCCGGCATCGTCAAGCTCCTCGAGGACCAGCTGCAGGTGCTGCTGCCCAAGCTGATCGGCACCAGCGGCAGCTACGAGCTGATCGTCTTCGGCATCCTGATCGTGCTGGTGCTCAAGTACCTGCCCGACGGCCTGTGGGATTTCATCGACCGGCGGCTGCCGCGGCCGCAACGCGCCGTCGACTGGCGCGATGCGCCGGACCTGCCGGCGCGCGCCAAGCCGGCCGCCGGCGAGGTGGTGCTCGACGTGCAGGCGATCCGCAAGACCTTCGGCGGCCTGGTGGCGGTGAACGACATCAGTTTCCAGACCCGCGCCGGCCAGGTGGTCGGCCTGATCGGCCCCAACGGCGCGGGCAAGTCGACCACCTTCAATCTCGTGACCGGGGTGCTGGGCCTGACCAGCGGCCAGGTGCGCTTCCGCGGCGAGGCGATCGGCGGGCTGTCCTCGCGCGCCATCGCCCAGCGCGGCGTCTCGCGGACCTTCCAGCACGTCAAGATGGTGCCCGACATGACGGTGCTCGAGAACGTCGCCCTGGGCGCCCACCTGCGCGGGCGCAAGGGTGCGCTGGCCGCGATGCTGCACATCGACCGCGTCGAGGAGCGAGAGCTGCTGCGGGAGGCCGAGCGCCAGCTGCAGCGTGTCGGCATGGGCGAGTGGATGCACGAGCTCGCCGGCAACCTGGCGATGGGCCAGCAGCGCCTGCTGGAGATCGCGCGCGCCCTGTGCGCCGACCCGGCCCTGCTGCTGCTCGACGAGCCGGCCGCCGGCCTGCGCCACAAGGAGAAGCAGGCCCTCGCCGACGTGCTGCGCAGCCTGCGCGCCTCGGGCATGAGCATCTTGCTGGTCGAGCACGACATGGGGCTGGTGATGGACATCTGCGACCACATCGTGGTGATGGAATTCGGCACCCACCTGATGGAAGGCACGCCGGCCGAAGTGCAGCAGAGCCCGAAGGTGCGCGCCGCCTATCTGGGAACGGAACATTGACATGAGCACACCGCTTTTGCGTATCCACGACCTGCGTGCCGGCTACGGCCGCGCCGAGGTGCTGCACGGCATCGACCTGCAAGCGGGCGAGGGCAGCGTCGTGACCGTGATCGGCCCGAACGGGGCCGGCAAGTCGACCCTGCTCAACGCGCTGATGGGCGTGCTGCCCGCCAAGGGAACGATCGAATTCCGCGGCCGGCCGATCGGCGACCTGTCGCTCGAGGAGCGCGTGATGCTCGGCATCGCCCTGGTGCCCGAGAAGCGCGAGCTGTTCGCCACCATGCCGGTGGAAGACAACCTGGTGCTCGGCGCGTTCCGGCAGGTGCGGCTGCGCAATCGCGATTGGCGCGACCAGATCGAGCAGGTCTATGCCCTCTTCCCCCGCCTCAAGGAGCGCCGGCTGCAACTGGCCGGCACGCTGTCGGGCGGCGAGCGCCAGATGCTGGCCGTCGGCCGGGCGCTGATGTCGCGGCCGACGCTGCTGATGCTCGACGAGCCGAGCCTGGGGCTCGCACCGCTGGTGGTGCAGGAGATCTTCCGCACCGTGAGCGCGCTGCGCGCCACCGGCGTGACCATCCTGCTGGTCGAGCAGAACGCACGCGCGGCGCTCGAAGTCGCCGACCACGGCTACGTGCTCGAGATGGGCAGCGTCAGCGCCGAGGGCGAGGCAAAGCAGCTTGCGGGCGATTCGCGGGTGATCGATACCTACCTGGGCGCGGCCCGGGCCTGAGCGGAAGACGACATGAAGATGAACGCAAGGGATTTCTCGCTCGGCGCCGTGGCGCTGGCTGCCGCCGCCCTGCTCGCGGCCTGTGCCGGCGCGGGCCGCACGGGTGGGTCGACGCCGCAACTCGCTCCAGCCCGACCCGGCGCGCTGCTGTCGTGCAACGACCTGGCCGCGAAGGCGGCGCAGTCGGGCACGGTGTATGCCAATGTTGTGTCGGTGCCCGCGGGCCCGGTCACGATCGGCAATGCCAGCATGCCGGCACCGGCCCACTGCCTGGTCCAGGGTCGCATGAACGAGCGCGTCAGCCCGGTCGACGGCAAGGCCTATGCGATCGGCTTCGAGATGCGGCTTCCCGTGGAATGGAACGGCCGCTTCTTCTACCAGGCCAATGGCGGCCTCGACGGCGTGGTCGTACCGGCCGTCGGCGGCATCGGCGGCGGTGCACCGGTGACCAGCGCCTTGCAGATGGGCTTCGCTGTCATCAGTTCGGATGCCGGCCATGCCGGCTCGCTCGGTCCCACTTTCGGCATCGATCCGCAGGCCCGTCTCGACTACGGCTACAACGCGGTCGCGCAGCTCACGCCGATGGCCAAGAACCTGATCGCCAAAGCCTACGGCCGCGGCCCCGACAGGTCGTACTTCGGCGGCTGCTCGAACGGCGGCCGGCATGCGATGGTGGCCGCGGCGCGCTCGCCCGGCCAGTACGACGGCATCCTGGCGGGCAACCCCGGCTACAACCTGCCGCGCGCCGCCGTGGCGCAGCTCTACGGCGCACAGCAGTACGCGAAGGTCGCAAGTGCAACCACGCCTGCAGGCCTGCCCGAGCTCCAGAGCGCCTTCACGCCGGCCGAGCTCAAGCGGGTGTCCGATCGCGTGCTCGCTCGCTGCGATGCGCTCGACGGCCTCACCGACGGCATCGTGTCCGACGTCAAAGCCTGCAAGGCCCGCTTCGACCTGCAGCGCGACGTGCCGACGTGCACCGGCGCCCGCGACGGCCAATGCCTGACGGCGCCGCAGAAGACCGCGCTCGCCAACGTCTTCGCCGGCGCACGCAACAGCGCGGGCAAGCCGATCTACAGCAGCTTCCCGTATGACGCCGGGATCGGCGGCAGCAACTGGCGCGAATGGAAGTTCGGCAGCTCGCAGACCCGCGACCCCGGCGCCGTGGGCTTCATCTTCACATCGCCTCCGCTGGCCGGCCGGCCCGGCGGCCTCGCTTTCGCGCTCGGCTTCGACATCGACCGGGACGCGCCGCTGATCGACGCCACCGATGGCGTCTACCGCGATTCGGCGATGGCCTTCATGGCGCCGCCCGACGCGACGAAACTGGCCGCGCTGCGCGATCGCGGCGCCAAGCTGATCGTCTACCACGGCACCAGCGATCCGGTGTTCTCGTCCGACGACACGGCCGCCTGGTACGAGCGCCTGCAAGATGCGAACGGCGGCGACGCCTCGCGCTTCGCGCGCTACTTCCCGGTGCCGGGCATGAACCATTGCGCGGGAGGCCCTGCCACCGACCAATTCGACATGCTGAGCGCGCTGGTGGCTTGGGTCGAGCAGGGCCAGGCGCCGGAGTCCGTGGTCGCCAGCGCGCGCGGCCCGGGCGCAGCGAGCGTCAACGCCGAAGTGCCGGCCAACTGGTCGGCACGGCGCACGCGCCCGCTGTGCCCCTCTCCGAAAGTCGCGGTCTACACCGGTGGCGATACCGAAAGCGCCGCCAGCTTCGCCTGCCGCGCACCTTGAATTTCCTTCGATGAACTACCAGCCCCGCCCCGACGACGTCCGCTTCGTGTTGAACACGGTGCTCGGCGCCACGCCGCGCCTGCGCGCCCTGCCCCCCTTCGCCGAGGTCGACGAGGCACTGCAGTCCCAGGTGCTCGACGAGGCCGGCAAGTTCGTCGCCGAAGTGATCGCTCCGTTGAATCGGGCAGGCGACGAGATCGGCTGCCGCTTCGCCGACGGCGAAGTCGTCACGCCGCCGGGCTTCCGCGAGGCCTACCGGGCCCTCGTCGACGGCGGCTGGCCGTCGCTCTCGGCGGCGCCCGAGGACGGCGGCCAGGGCCTGCCCGCCGTGCTCGAGGCGGTGCTCTTCGAATGGCTCAGCGCCGCCAACCACGGGCTCACGATGGCGCCGGGCCTGCTGCACGGCGCCTACGAGTGCCTCAAGCACCACGGCAGCGAGGATCTCAAACAACGCTACCTGTCGAAGATCGCCACCGGCGAATGGCTGGCCACGATGTGCCTGACCGAAGCCCAGGCCGGCAGCGACCTGGGCCAGGTGCGCACCCGCGCCGTGGCGCAGGCCGACGGCAGCTTCCGCGTCGCCGGCGGCAAGATCTTCATCTCGGGCGGCGAGCACGACCTGAGCGACAACATCGTGCACCTGGTGCTGTGCCGGATGCCCGACGCGCCGGCCGGCCCCAAGGGCCTGTCGCTGGTGCTGGTGCCGAAAGTGCTGCCCGACGGCGCGCGCAACGCGGTGCACTGCGAGCGCATCGAGGAGAAGATGGGCCTGCACGGCAGCTCGACCTGCGTGATGCGCTTCGACGACGCCACCGGCTGGCTGATCGGCGAGCCGAACCGCGGGCTGGCGGCGATGTTCGTGATGATGAACGCGGCCCGCCTGCATGTGGCGCTGCAGGGCATCGGCCTGCTCGATGCCGCCTGGCAGAAGGCCGACGCCTATGCGCACGAGC
The DNA here is from genome assembly GCF_056405295.1 of Variovorax sp. P1_H2. Lineage (NCBI taxonomy): Bacteria > Pseudomonadati > Pseudomonadota > Betaproteobacteria > Burkholderiales > Comamonadaceae > Variovorax > Variovorax sp. P1_H2. Next base: position 16,783 of record NZ_JBFUCJ010000058.1, read on the forward strand.
GCCGCCAGATGCGTGCCCCGGGCCCGGCGCCGGCCAGCCGCGGGGCCGAGGCTGCCGACCTGGTGGCCGAGCATCCGGCGATCCGCCGCATCCTCGACACCCAGCGGGCCTGGATCGACGGCGCGCGGCTGATCGCCTACCGCACGGCGATCCAGCTCGACGTGGCACGCCACGACGACGATGCGAAATCGCGCGAGCGCGCGCAGCGCTGGTGCGCACTGGTCACGCCGGTGCTCAAGGCCGCCTGCACGCAGCAGGCCTTCCACGGCGCCAGCGACTGCCTGCAGGTCTTCGGCGGCCACGGCTACGTGCGCGAGTGGGGCATCGAACAGGTGGTGCGCGATTCGCGCGTCACGATGATCTACGAGGGCACCAACGAGATCCAGGCGATCGATCTGCTGGTGCGCAAGGTGCTGGCCGACGGCGGCACCGGCATGTCGGCACTCCTGATCGAACTGCGCGACGAACTCGACGCAGGGCGCGAGATCGATGCCGACGTGCAGCGCCGGCTGGCGCAGCTGCGCTACCTCACGACCACGCTCGCGATGGCTGCGACGGCCGATCCGGCGCTGCCTTACGAGGTGGCCGACGACTACCTGCGGGTGGTGATGATCGCGCTGCTGGCCTGGGCCTGGGCGCGGATCGGACGCGCAGCCGGGCCGGAGGCACGCTGGAGCGCGCCCGAGGCGGCCTTCCGCCGTTGGGTGCTGCCCGAGTTCGAGCTGCGGCTCGGCATCGTCAAGCGGGCCTGCGAAGCCGTCGGCACGCGTCAACCCATGGCCTGAGCAACGCCGGGCGGTTACGCTTGCGCCCATGGCCCTTCCTCGAAAGAAAACCACCTCGACTGCCAGCGCAGCAGCGGCGCGCAGCGATCATCTCGACACCCGGGTGCTTGAAACCTTCGTCGGCTACAACGCGCGCCGCGCCTGGCTGATCGTCAGCCAGGTGTTCGCCGAGCGGATGGCGGCCTACGGGCTCAAGCAGGTCGATTTCTCGGTGCTGTCGCTGCTGGCGCACAACCCCGGAGCGACCTCGCGCCAGCTTTGCTCCACGCTCGACATCCTGCCGCCGAACCTGGTGAGCCTGATCGCCGCGATGGACGGCCGCGGCCTGATCGAGCGGCGCCCGCATCCCCACGACGGCCGCGCCATCGGCCTCTACCTGACGCCCGCCGGCGAACAGCTGGTGCGAGAGGCCGAGCAAACCGTCATGGAGCTGGAGATGGACTGCAGCGCCCGACTCACGCCGCGCGAGCGCGAGACGCTGATCCGCCTGCTGCAGAAGGTCTACCAGTAGCAGCTGCGCCGGCCCTGGCGGGCACCCCGAGGCGCGCCAGCGAGCGGAAATCGGGAGCCGGTACCGATGCCGCCGAAGCGGCGCATCACCAGAACTTCCACCAGGGCGCCGGCGCGCGCGAAGCGGCGGGCGCCAGGATCTGCAGGCCCGAATCGCGGATGCGGCGGCGCTGCTCGGCCTCGAGTGCCTGCGCCATGCGGTGGGCAAGCTGGTCGCCCCGCATCGCGCGCACGCGCCATTCGGTCGCCAGGCTCTGGAGCTCCTGGTCCTGCAGGGTGGCGGGCGAGGTCGACGGCTCGGTGGTCATGCCGAAATTCTGCCCATCGCGCGCGGCCGCGGCAATCGTAGAGCTTTGCATTACATGCTCTCGGCCGCAGCGACTTCGGCTCTCAGGCCGGCGCCGGGCCGCTCCCAAGGCGGCCTGCGCCCCCTCGGGGGGCAGCGACACACGCAGTGAGGAGCGTGGGGGCCTCTCAGGCCATGAAACCGTCCCAGCTGAGCTTCAGCCCGGTCAGCAGCATGCCGAGGTAGACGAAGCGATAGAACCAGACCGGATCGATGCGGCGCGCGATGCGAATGCCCACCCAGACGCCCACGGGCGCGATCGGCAGCAGCAGCAGAGAGGTCGCCATGTTGCGCCAGTCCAGCAGCCCCAGCCAGGCATAGGGCACCCATTTGCTCAGATTCACGACGAAGAAGAAATAGGCCATCGTCGCCGTGTAGGCCACCGGCGTGAGCCGCAGCGGAATCACGTAGGCATTAACCGGCGGCCCTCCGGCATGCGCGATGAAGCTGGTGAAGCCGCTGAGGGTGGTCAGCACCGCGCCGCCCAGCTTCGATGGCATCGGATCGTCCGGGCGCGGCGGGAACAGCAGTCGCTGGGCCAGGAACAGCAGCGTGAAGACGCCGACGATGCCCGCCACCGTGTGCGCCGGCAGCGCCTTGAAGAGGACGGCCCCGATCAGCGTGCCCAGCAGGCCGCACGGAATCAGGAAGCGCAGGAGCCGAGGGTCGAAGTCGCGGCGGAAGGCCGCCAGGCCCAGCAGGTCCATCAGCAGCAGCACCGGCATCAGGAGGGCGGCCGCCTGCGGCACCGTGACCACCAGCGCCATGAAAGGGACCGCGAGGGAGCCGAAGCTGGCGCCGAAGCCGCTCTTGCTGACCCCGAGCAACAGCACGGCCGGAACGGCGACCGCATAGAAATGCGGATCGGTGACGAGGGGAAGATTCAAGACGAGAGCAGAAATGCGGGTGCGCGAGCGCTACATTGTCCTCGCAACACCGGAACGACCACCATGAAGATCCTCGACGCCGACCAGACCCGCAGCCAGCTCGGCTTCGACACCCTCGTCCCGGCCCTTCGCGAGGCTTTCGCGAGCGCGGCGACGGTGCCGCCGCGCCACGTCCATGCAGTCTCGGCCGGCGCCGACCAGGGCACCGTGCTGATCATGCCGGCCTGGAGCGAGGCCGGCTTCCTCGGCATCAAGACGATCAATATCTTTCCGGGCAACAGCGCGCGCGGGCTGCCCGGACTGCATGCGACCTATGTGCTCTACGACGCCCACACCGGCGTGCCGCTGGCGCTGCTCGACGGCAACGAGATCACGGCCCACCGGACCGCCGCCGCTTCCGCGCTGGGCGCTGCCTTTCTCGCCCGCGAGGACGCCACCAGGCTGCTGGTGCTGGGCACCGGGCGGGTGGCGCGCCTGCTGCCCGCAGCCCATGCGAGCGTGCGGCCGATCGGCGAAGTCAGGGTCTGGAACCATCGGCCCGAGGGCGCCCGCGCGCTGGCCGAGGCATGGCGCCGGGCCGGCTGGAACGCCGAGCCGGTCGAGGCGCTCGACGCCGCGGTGCGCGAGGCCGACATCGTCTGCTGCGCAACGCTCGCGACTGCGCCGCTGGTCCGCGGCGAGTGGCTGGCGCCGGGCTCGCACCTGGACCTGATCGGCAGCTTCACGCCGGCGATGAAAGAGGCCGATGCGGCCTGCTTCGCCGGCGCCCGCGTGTACGTCGATACCGACGAGGCGCCGACCAAGGCCGGCGACCTGATCGACGCCATCGCGTCCGGCGCCGTGTCGCTGGAGACGATCCAGGGCACCTTGGCGCAGCTCTGCAGGCAGGAGCGGCAGGGTCGCCGCTGCGCCGGCGAGCGCACGGTCTTCAAGGCCGTCGGCAGCGCGCTCGAGGACCTCGCAGCCGCCGTGCGCGTGTGGCGTGGCGCGCAAGCACGGACTTGAGCTTCAGACGCGCTCGAGGATCAGCGCGATGCCCTGGCCGACGCCGATGCACATGGTGCACAGCGCATAGCGCCCGCCCTGCTTGTGCAGCTGGTTGATGGCAGTGGTGGCGAGCCGCGCGCCGCTGGCGCCCAGCGGGTGGCCCAGCGCGATCGCGCCGCCGTTGATGTTGACTCTCGCGTCGTCGTCCTTGAGGCCGAGCAGGCGCAGCACGGCCAGGCCCTGCGCGGCGAAGGCCTCGTTGAGCTCGATGACGTCGATCTGGTCTAGCTTCAGGCCGGTGAGCTGCAGCACCTTCTGGGTCGCCGGTGCCGGACCGATGCCCATGATGCGCGGCGCCACGCCGGCGGTCGCCATGCCGACCACGCGGGCGCGCGGCGTCAGGCCGTGCTTCGCCGCGCTGGCCTCGTCGGCCAGCAGCAGCGCCACCGCGCCGTCGTTGACGCCGCTGGCATTGCCGGCGGTCACGCTGCCGTCGGGACGCACCACGCCCTTGAGCTTGGCCAGCGCCTCCAGACTGGTCTCGCGCGGATGCTCGTCCTTGCCGACGATGACCGGGTCGCCCTTCTTCTGGGCCACGCTCACCGGCACGATCTCGGCATCGAAGAAGCCCGACTTCTGCGCCGCCACGGCGCGCTGCTGCGAAGCCAGCGCCATCTTGTCCTGCGCCTCGCGCTCGATCTTGTAGTCGGTGGCGACGTTCTCGGCGGTCTCGGGCATCGAGTCGACGCCGTACTGCGCCTTCATGAGCTTGTTGACGAAGCGCCAGCCGATGGTGGTGTCGTAGACCGCGTTGTTGCGGCTGAAGGCGCTTTCGGCCTTGGGCATCACGAAGGGCGCGCGGCTCATGCTCTCGACGCCGCCGGCGATCATCAGGCCGGCCTCGCCGGCCTTGATCGCGCGTGCCGCGGTGCCGACCGCATCGAGGCCCGAACCGCACAGGCGGTTGATGGTGCCGCCGCCGACCTCGATCGGCAGCCCGGCCAGCAGTGCCGCCATGCGTGCGACGTTGCGGTTGTCCTCGCCGGCCTGGTTGGCGCAGCCATAGAGCACGTCGCCGACCGCCTGCCAGTCGACCTTCTTGTTGCGCGCCATCAGCGCCTTGAGCGGCACCGCGCCGAGGTCGTCGGTGCGCACGCTGGAAAGGGCGCCGCCGTAGCGGCCGAAGGGGGTGCGAATCGCGTCGCAGATGAAGGCTTGTTGACTCATGGTGTGTCTCCCCAGTGGGTTCAGAGGGCGATCGGCAGGCCGACCAGTTCTTCGAGTTCCGCGTGGCCGAGGCCATCGACCTTGTCGACCAGCTTCAGGCCCGCGGGCGTGCATTCGAGCGTAGCAAGGTCGGAGTAGACCCGCTTCACGCAGCCGAGGCCGGTCAGCGGATAGCTGCACTGCGCGACGATCTTGCTCTCGCCCTTCTTGGTCAGCAGGTCCATCATGACCCAGGTCTGGCGGGCGCCGATGGCGAGGTCCATGGCCCCCCCGACCGCCGGAATCGCGCCCTCTTCGCCGGTGCTCCAGTTGGCGAGGTCGCCGGTGGCCGAGACCTGGAAGGCGCCCAGCACGCAGATGTCGAGGTGGCCGCCGCGCATCATCGCGAAGCTGTCGGCATGGTGGAAGAAGGCACCGCCGGGCAGCAGCGTGACCGGCTGCTTGCCGGCGTTGATCAGGTCGAAGTCCTCGTGGCCGGCGGCCGGTGCCGGCCCCATGCCGAGGATGCCGTTCTCGCTGTGCAGGATGACCTCGCGGCCGGCCGGCAGGTGGTTCGCGACCAGTGTCGGCTGGCCGATGCCGAGGTTGACGACGGCGCCGTCGAAGATGTCCTGGGCGACCCGGGCGGCGAGCTGGTCCTTGGTGCGACGTTGGTAGGTCATGGTCATGCGGCCTTTCTGAAGCCGCCGGCCTCGGTGGCGACGCGCTCGATCTTGACGATCTTGTTGACGAAGATGCCCGGCGTGACGATGTGCTCGGGATCCATCGCGCCGAGCTCGACGATCTCGTGCACCGTGGCGATGGTGCGACCCGCGGCCATCGCCATCACCGGGCCGAAGTTGCGCGCCGCCTTGCGGTAGACCAGGTTGCCCCAGCGGTCGCCCTGCTCGGCCTTGATCAGCGCGACGTCGCCGCGGATCGGGTACTCCAGCACGTAGGGCTTGCCGTCGATCTCGCGCGTCTCGCGGCCGCCCGCCAGCTGCGTGCCGTAGCCGGTCGGGCAGAAGAAGGCGCCGATGCCGGCGCCGGCCGCACGGATGCGCTCGGCCAGGTTGCCCTGCGGCACCAGCTCGAGCTCGATCTTGCCGGCGCGATAGAGGCCGTCGAAGACCTGGCTGTCGGCTTGGCGCGGAAAGCTGCAGATGATCTTGCGCACGCGGCCCGCCTTGAGCAGCGCCGCCAGGCCGGTCTCGCCGTTGCCCGCGTTGTTGTTGACCACCGTGAGGTCCTTGGCGCCCTGCGCGATCAGGCCGTCGATCAGCTCATTGGGAATACCGGCGGTGCCGAAGCCGCCGATCAGCACCGTGGCGCCGTCGGGGATGCCGGTCAGGGCGTCGGCGACCGAGCGCGCGATCTTGTCGATCATGGAATCTGTCTCCGGGATGGAAGAGAAGTCGAACAGCCGGCGATCGAATGGGCCCGAGCGCCAGCCAAGTTGTTCGTATATCGAACAACTGTTCGTATAATGAATTCTAAAGAAAACCACCTCCCATGGCAACCCAGCAATCAACAGCCGCCCCGCCGGCACCCGGCGACAGCTACGTGCAATCCTTCGCGCGCGGCCTGCAGGTGATCCGCTCCTTCAGCGCCGGCGCGCCGCGCCAGACGCTCAGCGAGGTGGCGGCCGCCACCGGACTCACGCGGGCCGGCGCGCGCCGCATCCTGCTCACGCTGCAGACGCTGGGCTACGTGGCGAGCGACGGCAAGCTCTTCGCGCTCACGCCGCGAATCCTCGACCTCGGCTTCGCCTACCTGTCGTCGATGCCGATCTGGAACCGCGCCGAGCCGGTGATGGAGGCGCTGGTGCAGCAGGTGCAGGAGTCGTGTTCCGCGGCGGTGCTGGACGCCACCGACATCGTCTACGTGATGCGGGTGCCGACCCACAAGATCATGCGCATCAGCCTGGGGGTCGGCTCGCGGCTGCCGGCCTTCTGCACCTCGATGGGCCGGCTGCTGCTGGCCGACCTCGACGAAGAGGAAGTTCGGGCCCGGCTCGAAGCCTCGGCGCGCGACGCCTTCACCAAGCACACGGTGACCGACATCGACGCCCTGCTGGCCAAAGTGGCGCAGGCGCGGCGACAGGGCTGGTGCCTGGTCAACCAGGAGCTGGAGGAAGGGCTGATCTCGATCGCGGCACCGATCGTGGATCGCGCGGGCCGTACCGTGGCCGCGCTCAACATCAGCGGCCAGGCCAACCGGACCAGCGCCAGGGTGATGCAGGACAGCATGCTGCCGGCCCTGCTGGCGGCGGCGCGGGAGATTTCACGGCTGCTGTGAAGCGGCGGTGATCACCTTGCCACCACCACGACGACTCCCCCATCGCGTCACGACGCGTCCGATTCAGTCCTTCGGGTGCGGCTCCCCCTGTCGCTGCAACTGCGCCCGCACATAGTCGACGTGCTGCCGCAGCGTGTAGACCCGGTCGGTGAAATCGAGCGGGAACTTGGTCTGGATGACCTCCTCCTCGATCCGGTCGAGCTGGGCCCGGGCTTCGCGGCGCTCGTCGTCGTCGAGCTTGCGCGATGCCAGGTCCTGCTCGAGGAACTTCAGCTCGCCGTAGCGGCGGAACAGGCCGCTCTGGCGACGCCAGGCGATGACCTCGGGCAGCACACGGGCCACCGGCACCAGGATGGCCGCCAGCGGCACCAGCAGCAGCAGCAGGCGCTGCACGTAGTTCGCGGCCCAGAAAGGCAGGTAGCTCTGCAGGAACGGCCGGCCGTTCTTGAAATAGCGCTCGGCCTCGCTCGCGAGCGGGAAGTCGGTGCCGGTCGGGCTCGGGAAGTCGCCGGGCCGGTCGATGATGCTGGGCGGCCGGTGGACCTGCCGCGCCGCCTCGAGCAGCAGGTAGGCCAGCGCCGGGTGCAGCTCGTCGCGCACCACCAGGTTGGCGGTGGTGGCGAGAAGCTGGATGTCCTGCGGCGGCAGGTCGCGCTTCGGATCGACCGAGCCGCGCTTGAGGCTCACGGGCTGGAAGAACGGGAACCGCCGTGCCAGGCCTTCCACGTGATCCAGCGATGCCAGCCGCACCCCCTCGTCCGCAAGCAGCTTCTGCACCGCCGGCGCCTGAGGCGCGGCGATGATGAAGACCGCATCGACTTGGCCGCTGGCGAGCAGCTGCGCCGCCGCCATGCCGCCTTCGCTGACGAAGGTGGTGCCTTGCGCGCCGTCCACCACGCCATAGACCGCCAGCAGGTCGCTGGCCACCTTGAGATTGCCGCTGCCGGGGACCCCGACCGCGATGCGCTTGCCGGCCAGCGGCCCCAGGCCCTTCGACAGGTCGAGGCGGGTGCTGAAGATCCAGACCGGCTCGAAGGCAACCGTGGCCAGCGAGCGCAGCGGCGTCGAGTCGGGCGCTGCGTCGGGATCCTGCGCCAGCACGCCGGTCCCGCCCTGCACGAAGCCCACCGACACCGTGCCGTCGTTGAGCCGCTGCAGGTTCTCGACCCCGCCGCTCGAGGCGCGCAGTTCGAGCCGGATGCCGTTGGCTCGCAGGATCTCCTGGTAGCGCTCTCCGAAACGGTGGTAGGCACCGTCGGCCACGCCGGTGCTCATCACCAGCGAGCGCGGCGGCGCCGGACTCACGTAGCGCACGACCGCCCAGACCAGCGCCGTGAGGACCGCGACCCCCACGATCCAGTACAGCAGGCGGCGACCGGTGGGCAGGGAGGGCAGCGGGGGGGACTTCATGCGGGGAAGCTGGGGGCTGATGGGGGCTGATGGGGGCTGATGGGGGAGCCCGATTCTGCCGCCGAACCCATGCAAAACCGCACGGAATCGCGATCGGCAAGGCCGCGGACCCCGGACAAACACGGACCTGCGGCAGCCGCCCGGCCCTCACGATGCGCCCGGCCGCCCCCCACAGACCACAGGACTCCGGTCGGTCGTCATGGCGTCTTCAACGGCGACTGGACCCCCAGTGCGAACTGGCCGATCAACCAGCGGCGCAAGGCGCCGGGCAGGCCCCGGGCGCCCTGTGGCCGGCGCGGCGACACGCCGCGCTCGAGGCGAAGCAGGTCGCCGCTGGAGCCCTGCGGGCAGGTCTGGAAGCCCATGCGGTGCAGGAAGCCGATCATTCGGGTGTTGGTCGCCAGCACCTCGCCGTAGAGCCGGCGCAGGCCGGCATCGTGGGCCGCTTCGAGCAGGCAGTCGATCAGCTGGTCGGCCAGGCCCTGGCCCTGCCAGGCATCGACGACGGCGATCGCCACTTCGGCGCAGCCCGGTTCGTCGCCGACGCGGTAGCGCACCTCGCCGATGAGCTCCTCGCCATCGGCCAGCGCGACCGCGGCGACGAAGACGACATGGCGCACGCCGTCGACGCAGACCAGCTGCTGCAGCGTGAACGGCGTGCAGTCGCCGACTTCGCCATGGAAGCGGTCATCGCGCGAGGCCCCCGAGAGCTTGCCGACGAAGTCGCCGAAGCGGCGCGCATCGTCCAGGCGCAGCGGACGGATCCGGGCCCGCACGCCGTTGCGCAGGATCGCGCTGCGCGGCTGGCCGACGGCACGCAGCGACGCGGCGATGGCAGCGGCGGGGGAAGTGTGCGGTCGGCGCATGGCATTTGGGCGGCTGGTGGAGGAAGCCCAAGGTTCTCTCCGCCCGGCCTTGCAGTCCTTAAGGCGTGCTGAAGCGTGCTGAATGCGCGCACCGGATTCAGCACGCTTCAGGACGGATTCAGGACGCCCCGGGGCGGCAACGGTCACACTCCATGCCGGGCACCGATTGCCCTGAATCGAATGGAAGCGAACATGAACGGGATTACCGTCCTCCTGATCCCCGGAGCCTTTGCCGCATGAGCGCCGCGCCGGGCCGCCCCAAGCAAGCTCGCACCGCAGTGCGAAGCACGAAGGTTTCCCAATGAGCGCCGCCCGGCCGCCCGAAGGCGCTCGCACCGCAGTGCGCAGCACGGAGCTTGCCTTATGAGCGCCGGAGTCGGACCCCGCTATGTCTGCCTGTCCGACCTGCACCTCGGTGCCGGCTACAGCACCCTCACATCGACCGACGCCAAGGGACAGCCCGACCCGAGCCGGCCCAGCGACACGCTGGCGGCACTGGGCCAGGCCCTGCGCCAGCTGCTCGGCACGCTCGGCGATGGCCCGCCGCCGACGCTGATCCTGCTCGGCGACGTGCTCGACATGGGCCTGTCGCCGATGGGCAGCGTCGCCGCCGCCTTCCGCTGCTTTGTCGAGGCCGTGATGCTCGACGGCGACCGGCCGCTGTTCGCGCCGCGCGTGCTCTGCGTGCCGGGGAACCACGACCACCACCTGTGGCGCATCGCCCAGGACCAGCACTTCCAGAACGGCCTGCGCGAAGGCCGCATCGACAGCAACCTGATCGCGCACACGCCGCTGTTCCAGGCGCCCGATGCGAGCGGCATCCAGTCGCCGATGCTGACCGGCCTGATCAACCGCCATCCGGCCCTGAAAGAGACCCGGGTCGAGATCGCCTACCCCAACCTCGGCCTGCTCGACGCCGACCGCCAGCGCTGCGTGGTGCTGCACCACGGCCACTACGTGGACCCGATGTACCGCGTGGTCTCGGCCCTCGATGCGCAGACGCCGGGCCCCCACGGCCGCGGCCCGGCCTCGATGGCGCAGCTCGAGACCCAGAACGGCGCCTGGGTCGACTTCCTGTGGTCGGACCTCGGCAGCGCCGGCGCCACCGGCACCGAGGCGACCACGCTGTACGAGGTGATGCGCGACGCCGGCGCCTCGCAGCGCTTCGCCCAGCGCCTGTCGGCCCTGCTCGTGGCCCGGCTCGGCCAGCGCTTCGGCGTCAGCGGCAAGATGCCGACGGTGCAGGGGATCACGCTCGACCAGCTGCTGCTGGGCGCGCTCGATGTCACGCTCGGCCGGGGCGCGGAGTCGCAGCGCGACAGCACCCTCGAGCTGATGACCGCCAGCGACGTCGCCGACCTGCGCTGGTTCCTGTCGGGCCCGGTCAAGCTGCAGCTCGAGCACGCCGGCCTGCGGCCGTCCGGGCTCGACCTCGCCTTCGTCTTCGGCCACACCCACAAGCCGTTCCAGGACGAACTGCCGGTGGCCGGCTTCGACCGGCCCGTGCGGGTCTTCAACACCGGCGGCTGGGTGATGGACCAGCCGACCATGGCCTCGACCCAGGGCGCTGCGGCGGTGTTCATCGACGAAGCGCTCAACCTCGCGTCGCTGCGGCTCTTCAACGACCCGGTCAACGGCCGCATGGCACCGGTGCAGGCGCAGGGCGTCGGCGGCTTCCGCGACCGCGACAACCCGATGCTGGCCGCCCTGGCCGCCGGGCTCGAACGCACGGCGCCCGCCTGGCAGGCCTTCTCGCGCGCGGCCCGGCAGGCCACCGAAGACCGCGCCGCCCAATTGCTCGACAAGTTCTTCCACGCCTCGGCCCGGGCCGAGGATTCCGCCCCATGATGAAACGCATCGCACGGCCGCTCGAGCAGCTGGCCTCCCACTACACCGTGGTCGTGGTCGGCTCCGGCTACGGCGCCGGCGTCGCCGCCTCGCGGCTGGCGCGCGCCGGCCAGTCGGTCTGCGTGCTCGAGCGCGGCCGCGAGATCCTGCCCGGCGACTACCCGGACGACATGGCCGGCGCGGGGGCCGACATGCAGGTCGACGGCGCGCGCGGCAAGCTCGGCGCCGCCGACGGGCTCTACAACCTGCACCTCAACGACGACATGCTCGCGATGGTCGGCTGCGGCCTTGGCGGCACCTCGCTGATCAATGCCAACGTGGCCCTCGAGATCGATCCGCGGCTGTTCGGCGCCACGCCCTGGCCCGAGCCCTTCCGCCGCGACCCGGCGCTGCTCGACCCCTACATCGCGCGCGCCCGGCAGATGCTGGATCCCTCGCCCTACCCCGACGACTACCCGCCGCTCAACAAGCTGCAGGCGCTCGAGAAATCGGCCAAGGCGATGAAGCGGCCGTTCAGGCGGCCGCCGATCGCGGTCAACTTCGTCGACCAGCTGAACCCCTTCGGCGTCCCGCAGCCGCGCTGCAACCTGTGCGGCGACTGCACCAGCGGCTGCAACGTGGGCGCCAAGAACACCACGCTGATGAACTACCTGCCGGACGCGGCGAACCATGGCGCCGAGATCTTCACCGGCGCGCGCGTGAGCCATGTCGAGCGCGACGGCGATCGCTGGCGCGTGGTCTTCGACCCGGTGGCGCTGCGCGGCGAGGCCGCGCCGGCGTCGACCGCGCCACGCAGCGTGACCGCCGACGTGGTGATGCTCGGCGCCGGGGCGTTGGGCTCGACCGAGATCCTGCTGCGCTCGCGCGCGCATGGCCTGCCCTTGTCGGACCGGCTTGGTACGCGCTTCTCCGGCAACGGCGACGTGCTGGCGCTGGGCTTCGACACCCACTGGCGGACCGCCCCCGACGCCGAGGGGAACGCAGTCCGCAGCAGCATCCACGGCGTCGGCGCCGGCCGCAGCAAGCTGACGCCGGAGCAGCTGCCCGGCCCCTGCATCACCGGCGTGATCGACCTGCGCAACGCGCCCGAGGTGGGCGACGGCCTGGTGATCGAGGAAGGCGTGATCCCCGGCGCGCTGGCGTCGATGCTGACGCCAGCCCTGTTCTTCGCCGATGCGATGAAGGGGGGCGAATTCGCCTACGGCGTGGCCGAGGCCAAGTCGCGCCTGCTCGACGCACAGGCCATGAGCGAGGCGGTGCAGAACCCCGGCGGCCTGGCCATGGCGGCCTACACCGGCGCGGTGGCACGCACCCAGACCTACCTGGTGATGAGCGTGGACGATGCCGGCGGCACGCTGCGCCTGCGGGACGACCGGCTGCGCATCGATTGGCCCGAGGCCGGCGCCAGCCCGGTGATCGCCAAGGACAACCAGTGGCTGCAGGCGGCCAACGAGGCGGTGCAGGGCCAGTTCATCCCGAACCCGCTGTGGAGCGAAGCGCTGGGCCGCAAACTGATCACGGTGCATCCGCTGGGCGGATGCGGCATGGGTGACAGCGCCGCCGACGGCGTGGTCAACCACCGCAGCCAGGTGTTCGCGGGCCGCGACGGCCAGGAGGTGCATGAAGGCTTCTACGTCTGCGACGGCGCGGTACTGCCGGGCGCGGCCGGCGTCAACCCGCTGCTGACCATCACTGCGCTGGCCGAGCGCGCCTGCCAGCTGCTGTGCGACCAGCGCGGCTGGGCGCTGGACCTCGGCCTGGCGCCGCGCGCGCCACTGCCGGCCTCGGCCACCGCCGCACCACCGCCGCCGGGACTGCTGCGGCGCATCGTCGACGGTGTCGAGGCCACCGCCATCGCTCTCGCCAAGGACGCGATCAGCGAGGTCATCCGGAAGGACCCGGCGCTGCTGAGCCCGAGCTTCCAGTTCACCGAGACCATGCACGGCTGGATCAGCACCGAGGCGGTGCTGCCGCGCAGCGGCGCGCAGCAGCGGATGGCGAGCGACTACGAGCTCGCCTGCACCTGGGGCAAGGCGCGGGGCCAGTCCATGCGCTTCGAGCTCACGATCCACACCGGCGACCTGCACCAGATGGTTTCGGACCCGACGCATCCGGCCCGCATCACCGGCAGCGTGACCTGCCCGGCGCTGTGGAGCGAGCCGATGCCGGTGGCCAGCGGCGTGTTCCACCTGCTGCCGGCCGACGCCCAGCGGGTCGAGACCTGGACCATGACCTACGAAATGGTGCTTCGGCGCGGCGACTCGCGGCTGCGCTTCAAGGGCCACAAGGTGCTGCACCAGCGGCCCGGCTCCTCGCCGTGGACCGACACCACGACCCTGTTCGTGCGGGTCTACGACGGCGACGGCATGACCGGCTCGCTGGTGGCGCAGGGCATCCTGACGCTGGACCTCGAGGACCTGCTGTGGCAAGGCTCGAGCCTCGAGATGAAGCCACCGCCGAGCCTGCCCGGCGTGATCGAAGCCCACGTACCGGCGGCGCAGAGGGCCATCGCCAGCGCCTACCTCGCCAAGTTCGGCGCCTTCTTCGGCATGACGCTGTTCCGCGCCTATGGCGGGCTGCTCGCCGACCTCCACAACTTCCCGGCGCTCGACCTGGCGCAAATCCCGCGCCGCGCCCTGCGCGCACCGGCGCCGGTGGTGCACCACATCGATGTCGGCGACGGCTTTCGGATCAGGCTCACGCGCTACACCGGCGGCACGCTCGGGCCGGTGGTGCTGGCGCCGGGCTTCTCGGTGCGGGCCTCCTCGTTCGCGACCGACACCGTCGACCAGAACCTGGTCGAGGCGCTCTGCGAGCGCGGCTACGACGTCTGGCTGTTCGACTACCGGGCCAGCCCCGACTCCGGCAGCCCGATCGCGCCCTTCACGATCGACGACATCGCGCGCACCGACTGGCCGGCCGCGGTGCGCTTCATCCTGCAGGCCACGGGCGCGAAGGACCTGCAGGCGATCGCCCATTGCGTCGGCTCGATGAGCCTGCTGATGGCGCTCCTGGCCGGCATGACCGGCGTGCGCTCGCTGGTGTCTTCGCAGCTCACGCTGCACCCGGTCACGGGCTGGCTGAACGACGCCAAGGCCGACATCGGCCTGGCCCGGGTGCTCGAGAACTATGCGCCGCTCAACGGACGCTTCGACAGCGTGCCCGGCAGCACCGACCTCGACCGCGAGATCGACACGCTGGCCTGGAAGGTGCCGGTGCCGGCCGGCGAGGAATGCAAGAACCCGCTGTGCCACCGCGTGTTCTCGATCTTCGGCGCCTCGTATGCGCACGCGCAGCTCAACCACGCCACGCACACCGCGCTGGCGCAGATGTTCGGCAGCGTGTCGCTGCATCCCTTCGAGCACCTGAGCCTGATCATGCAGCGCGCCAAGGCGGTCGACAGCGAAGGCCGCGACGTCTACGCGACGCCGGCCAACGCGCCGCGGCTGGCGCTGCCGATCAGCTTCGTGGCCGGCGCCGGCAACCAGCTGTTCTTTCCCGAGACCTCCATGCGCACGCAGGCCTGGCTATCGAGGCACAACGACCCGGCGCTCTACACCCGCCACGTGTTCGAGGGCTATGCGCACATGGACCTGTTCGTCGGCCGCAACGCCGCGCGCGACATCTTCCCGACGCTGATCGCGCAACTCGAAGGTGTCAGGCCGGCACCGCTCTGAGGCCGGCCGAGGCCAGCGCGATGGCGGCATCCTCGTCGAGGCCGGCGCCCTCGAGGCGCCAGGCCGCCACCTCGGCCGGTGCATGGACGGCACCGACCAGGGCCAGCGTGGCATTGAGCATGCGGGTGTCGGTCTGGCTGCGCACCTCGCCGCGCCGCGCGCGTGCCGCATCGTCGCAGCCGACCATCCGCGCGGCGTCGCGCAAACGGCCCTGCCGCGCCGCCAGCAGGGCCAGCATGCCCGCGAAATGGCGCAGGCCCAGCGAGCGACGGCAATGCGGCAGGCTCTGCATGACCTGGGCCTGGGCCTCCGACAGCGTGCCCTGCACCGTCAGGGCATGCGCGTACCAGTTGAGCGCAAAGGCCATCATCTGGGCATCGGTCATCGGCGAACGACGCAGATGCTCGATCATGGCGCGGAACTGGTCCACCGCCTCGTCGACATGGCCGATCTCCTGGTGCAGCGCGGCCAGGTTGTTGAGCACGTAGAACAGGACGCGCGCATCGCCGCCGGCGCGCACCAGCGGCAGGGCCTGGGCAAAGGCGGCCAGCGCCTCCTCGGTCCGTCCCTGGTAGCGCCGGACCATGCCGCAGTTGTAGAGCCAGAGGCCGCGGAAGCCATGCAGGTGCGGCTGCTCGATCAACTCGAGGCCCCGGGCGAGATGGCGCTCGGCGCCTTCGAAGTCGGCCGTCACCGCCCCAACGTAGGCGCTCATGCACAGGGCGATCACCAGGCGGCCCTGGGCCTCCTCCTGCGCCAGTTCCTGCTCGAAGATGGCGCGCGTCCGCGCCAGCAGCGTCATGCGCTCCTGGGCGCTGACGCCGCCGTGCAGGCCGACCATCGCCAGGCCCATGTGGAAATCGGCCGCCACGAATGGCGGGGTGTCGTCGCCGACCAGGGCTTCGGCCATCCGCATCCAGCGCACGCCCTCGCCATAGCGCCCGGCCTGGTACATGAGCACCGCCGCGATGTTCACCAACTCGAGGGCCAGCGCCGCGTCGCCGCCCTCGCCGCAGGCCCATTCGATGGCGCTGCGCAGGTTGTCGATCTCCGGGATGCAGGCCATCACCCACGGGTCCATCGATTCGAAACCCGTGCGTCCGGCCCGCGCCGGGCGGTCGATCGCCGCGCGCATGCAGCGCGCGTGCCATTCGCGCAGGCGCTCCCATTCGCCGGCCGCTTCGAGCCCCTCGCGCGCATAGGCGCGGGCGCTCTCGAGCAGCCGGTAGCGCGGCGTGGCGCCGGCTTCGAGCACCACCATCGACTTGTCGATCAGGTTGCCGAGCAGGTCGAGCACGGTCCAGGCATCGAGGCTGTCGTCCGCCGCCACCTGCTGCGCCAGCTCGAGGCCGAAGCCGCCGACGAAGACGCCGAGCCGGCGAAACACCCGCTGCTCCAGCGGGCTCAGCAGCGCGTGGCTCCAGTCGAGCGTCGCGCGCAGCGTGCGGTGGCGCGACGGTGCATCCCGGGCGCCGTTGTTGAGGATGCGCAGGCGCTGCCCCAGGTGCTGCCGCACCCCGTGCACGCCGAGCAGCGGCACCCGGGCGGCGGCGAGCTCCAGTGCCAGCGGCATGCCGTCGAGCGCGCGGCAGATGTCCACCACGGCCTCGAGATTGGAATCGTCGAGCCGGAAGCCCGGCTGCAGCGCGCCGACGCGCGCGGCGAACAGGACCAGCGCCCCATGGGCCGCAGCGTCGGCCGAGTCGGCGTCGACCGGCACGGCCAGCGTGCCCAGCCGCATCGACTGCTCGGCGGCCAGCCGCAGCGGCTCCTGGCTGGTGACAAGGATGTGCAGTTCGGGCACGGCCGCCAGCAGATGGCCGACCAGCGCCGCGGCGGCATCGATCAGGTGCTCGCAGTTGTCCAGCAGCAGCAGTTCGCGGCCGCGCAGGCGTTCGGCCAGCTCGACCGCCGGATCGGCATGGCCGGGCAATCCGATGCGCAGTGCCCGGGCCACCGCGCCCGGCACGGCAGCAGGCTCCGTGACGTGGGCCAGCTCGACCATCCAGGCGCCATCGCGAAAGCCATGCGCCAGCTCCCGGGCCAGGGCCCGGGCCAGGCTGGTCTTGCCGATGCCGCCCGCCCCGAGCAGGCTGACCAGCCGGTGTTCGCGCACCAGATCGCGCAACCGGGCCAGATCCTGGGCGCGGCCCAGCAAGGGAGGGAGCGCCGCATTCAGGTTTCCCAGCTCGGATTGCAACGCCGGGGAGGCCGGCGCGGCCACCGCGGGCGCGCGGACATCGGCCGGGGACGAGTCGTCCAGCACGGCGGCAAAGCGATAGCCGCGTCCGGGCACCGTCACGATGGCCTTGGCGCCGAGCAGCTTGCGCAGCGCGCTCACCTGGACCTGGAGATTGTTCTCCTCGACCACGAGCTTGGGCCAGACGAGGTCGAGCAGCTCGTTCTTCGTCAGCATGCGCTCGCGGTGCGTGATCAGCGCCAGCAGCACATCGAAGGCACGGGCGCCGAGGGCGGCCGGCTCGCCGTCCACCCGCAATTCGCGGCTGGCAGGATTCAACTCGACGCGGTCGAAGCGATAGATCGACTCAGTGACCTGCACGCGCCCCCCCTGTCGCTTCGCCCTCGATGCCGCGCACCCCGCCCCCCTGTCCCACTGCCATGGTTCCGCTCCTGGTTGAAGGCGTGCGTGCCCCGCGCGCCCGGGTGGGTTTGTAACTGATTGCGCGCTTCGGCGCATCCCTCATCGGTTGACGACCGGCGCTGATCGTGCCCGCTCAACCCGGCTTGATCGCGCTGTACTCGGAGAAGACGCCGAGTTCGACATGCCGCTGGACGTCCTCGAAGCCGGCGGCGCGCAATGCGGCCAGCACCGATTCCGGCGCGATGCAGGCCTCGATCGTGTCCCAGTAGTAGCGCCACAGCTCGGCCGTGTCGTGCCCGCGCGCCACCACCCGGGCGATCAGCGGCACCACGCCGCGCATGTAGCCCTTGAGCACCGCCGTGCCGACGCGACCCGAAGGCTTGGTGATCTCCAGCACCAGCAGCCGGCCGCCCGGCCGCAGCACGCGGAAGAATTCGGCAAAGGCCGCGTTCACGTCGGCGATGTGGCGCAGTGCGTAGCCCATGCTGACGAAGTCGCTGCTGGCATCGGGCCGCGGCAGTGCCTCGGCCCGGCCGCGCACCAGCTCGACGCCCGGCAGTGCCACCTGGCCCATCATCCCCGGGCTCGGGTCGACGCCGACCAGCTGCCCGCGCGGGCCGATCAGCGTCAGCGCTTCGCGGGCGACCAGCCCGGTGCCGATGCCGACGTCGAGCACCTGCGCGCCGGCCGCGAGCCCGGCGCGCTGCAGCGCCGAGCGCCTATACCAGGGCCCCGAGCCGAGCGCCAGCACCCGTTCGATGCGGTCGTAGTCGGGCGCGGTGTCGTCGAAGATGCGGCGCAGGAACTGCTGGTGCTCGGCCTCGTCGCCGTAGTAGGCCGGCAGCGGCGTGTGCGGCGCGAGCGCCGCTGGCGGAGGGGTCGACGGGCGGGGGCGGTGCATCGGGGCATTATGGCCACGTTAGCCAGGCGCAACGGCAGGCTCCAGCACGAAATCGAAGGCCAGCGTGTGGAAGGACCCGGCCTGCACGCTGCCGTCGGGCCCGGTGCCGGCGGGATGCGAGACGAAATCGCCGATCAGCGAGCTGCGCACGCCGAACACCGCGTCGCTGTCGAGGTAGTCGTCGCCCTCGCGGAACACGTGCGTGATGAGCGTCTCGTAGCCCGGCGCCCGGATCATGAAGTGGACGTGCGCGGGACGCCACGGATGGCGCCGGGTCGCCCGCAGCATCGCACCCACCGGCCCGTCGGTGGGGATCGGATAGGCCACCGGCATCACGCCGCGGAACCACAGCCGGCCCTCGGCGTCGGTGCGAAAGACGGCCCGGCCCTGCGGGCGATCCAGTCCCGGGCGCTGCACGTCGTAGAAGCCTTCGGCGTCGGCCTCCCAGACATCGACCTCGGCATCGGCGACCGGCTCGCCATCGCGGCCGTGCACGGTGGCCTGCACGAACAGCGGCTCGCCCGCGGCACCGCCCGAGATGTCGGCGCCGAGCGGCAGCCGGGGCGCGCCCTGAACGTGGAAGGGGCCGAACACGGTCGCCTCGGTGGCCTGGGCGCTCTTCGCGTGGTTCATTGCCACGGTCAGCATCGACAGGCCCAGCGTGTCCGACAGCAGGATGAACTCCTGCCGCTTGGCATCGCACTTCTGGCCTGTCGCGGTCAGGAACTCGATGCCGGCGGCCCACTCGGCCTCGGTCAGCTTCACTTCGCGCGCGAAGTCGTGCAGATGGCGCACCAGCGCCGACATCACTTCCTTCAGCCGCGGGTTCTCGCAGCCCGCCATGCGATCGAGCACGGCGGCGGTGATGGTGTTTTCATTGATGTTTCGCATGGGGATGAAGCTCCAGTTCAGGGGGACGCGCGGCAGGCATCGAACGCTTCGAGGCCGCCGCATCCTGCACGGCCAGCCGTCGCTGCGTCGGGAACAGCGACCAGCCCCAGCGCTGCTGCGCGTAGCCCCAGAGGCCTTGCTTGAAGAAGATGGTGACGACGATCGCCAGCAGCCCGAGCCCGAGCAGGTACCAGGTGCCGTAGTCGCTCAGGAACTTGTTCAGCGCCCAGAAGATGAGCGCCCCGACCAGCGGCCCCTCGATGCGGCCGATGCCGCCGATCACGACCATGAAGATCGCGAAGGCGGTCCAGTTGACGCTGAAGGCCGCATCGGGGCTGATGCGCAGGTTGCCGACGAAATAGAGCGCCCCTGCCAGGCCGGCGCCGAAGGCCGCCACCACGTAGACCGCGAGCTTCATGCGCGCGACCGGGATGCCTTGCGATTCGGCGGCGACCTCGTTGTCGCGGATCGCCAGCAGCGCCAGCCCGCGCTTGCTGCGCAGGAACAAGTAGACCAGCGCGACCGCCGCCACCACGCAGCCCAGCGCCGTCCAGTAGGTGACGCTCTCGCGGGTCGCGCGCTCGATGCCGCGCAGGGCGGTCAGCGTCGTGCCCGAGCCGCCGCCTACCGCCGACACGTTGGCGAAGCTGAGACGGAACACCTCGGCGATCACCCAGGTGCCGATGGCAAAGTAGCCGCCCGAGAGCCGGAAGGCGACGAAGGACACCGGCACCGCGATGAGCCCGGCCGCCAGCGCGCCGAGCGGGATCGCGACGAAGGGATTGACGCCGGCGAAGTTGCCGAGCATCAGCATCACATAGCCGCCGAAGCCGAAGAAGGCCTGCTGCCCGATGCTCACCATGCCGCCGTAGCCCGCCAGCAGGTTCCACATCATCGCGAAGATGAAGTAGCAGGCGATCTCGACGAACTCGCGCATCCAGCTCGATTCGCCCCAGAACGGCAGCGTGGCGGCGCCGACCACCCCTGCGGCGGCGGCCCACAGCAGGGCGCGGCTCGCGGCCGTGCCACGCACCACGTCGAATGTCGGAGACTTCATGACCGGTTCCATTTCTTCGGCCTCAGCCGCGCGTCTTCGGAAAAAGTCCCTGCGGCCGCAGCACCAGCACCGCGAGGAACACCAGATGGCCGAACCAGATGCCCCAGCCCGGATCGAGCCGGAAGCCGATCTGCTGCGCAAGGCCGAGGATCATGGCGCCGGCCAGCGTGCCCCAGAACGAGCCCATGCCGCCGATGATCACGGCCTCGAAGGCGAACAGCAGCAGCAGCGGGCCGTCCGACGGCGACACCGTGGTGCGCATGCCCTGCAGCGCGCCGGCGATCGCGATCAGCACGAAGGCGATGCCGGTGGCCAGCGCATAGACCCGGTTCGCGTTGAGGCCCATCAACTCGGCGATTTCGCGATCGTCGGAGACCGCGCGGAAGGTCCGGCCCAGCGGCGTGCGCGCGAACATCCACTGCATCGCCGCCGTGGCCGCCAGCGCCACCGCCAGGATGACCAGCGGCAGCACGCCGAGCGCCAGCGATTCGCCGAGCCGCAGCGACGCGGTGGCCAGCGGGCCGATCTCGATCGAGCGCGGATCGGCCGAGAACAGCTCCAGCAACAGGTTCTGGATCACGATCGAGAGGCCGAAGGTCACGACCAGCGAAGGCAGCGGATCCTTGCCCAGCGTGCGGTTGAGCACGTGGCGCTGCAGCAGGTAGCCGACGCAGAAGGCAATCGGCAGCACCGCCAGCAGCACCCACAGCGGCGCGCTGCCGGTCAGCGAGACGCCGGCGATGGCGGCGAACGCGGCCAGGATGATGAAGTCGCCCTGCGCGACGTTGGTCAGGCGCATGACGCCGAACATCAGCGACAGGCCGAGCGCGAACAGCGTGTAGAGGCCGCCGAGCAGCAGGCCCTGGATGACGGTCTCGATCATGGCGCCGCCTCCGCATGCGCCTCGAGCCCGAAGTAGGCCTGCGAGATCTGCTCGCGCGTGAGCTCGCTCGAGCGCCCGGTGAGCGACACGCGCCCTTCCTGCAGGCAGTAGACGCGCTGCGACACCTGCTGCGCCATCCCGACGTCCTGCTCGACGATCACCACCGTCATGCCTTCGGCCGTGATGCGCGGCATGGCGGCGTAGATCTCGCGGATCACGATCGGCGCCAGGCCGAGCGACAGCTCGTCGCACAGCAGCAGCTCGGGGTTGCTCATCAGCGCCCGGCCCAGCGCCACCATCTGCTGCTGGCCGCCCGACAGCGAAGTGCCGGGCTCGCCGCGCTTCTGCGCCAGGATCGGGAACATCTCGTACAGCCGCTTCAGGTCCCAGGGACCGCGGCGGCCGCTCGCCGCACCCATCCGCAGGTTCTCCTCGACGCTGAGACTCGGGAACAGGCGCCGGCCCTCGGGCACCATCGCCAGCCCGCGCCGCACGATCTCGCCGGGCGGCAAGCCGCCGATCGGCAGGCCCTTGAAGCGGATCGCCTCGCGTGGCGCCCGCACCAGCCCGGCCAGGCATTTCAGGAAGGTCGTCTTGCCTGCCCCGTTGGCACCGATGATCGCCAGCAGCTCGCCGGCGTGCAGCTCGAAGTCGATGCCGAACAGCGCCTGGGCATCACCATAGAAAGCCTGGAGGCCTTCGGTCGCAAGCAAGGCTGTCATCCTTCGATCCCCATGTACACCCGCCGCACTTCCGGGTCGTTCATCACCGCGCGCGGCTCGCCTTCCGCCAGCTTCTGCCCGAAGTTGATGACGAACAGCCGGTCGGCCAGCGACAGCAGCGCATGCACCACGTGCTCGATCCAGATCATGGTCACGCCGCGCGCCTTGATCTGCTGCAGCTCCTCGACCAGCTGCCGCGCCTCGGGCTCGGTCAGGCCGCCGGCGATCTCGTCGAGCAACAGCAGCTTCGGCCGGGTCGCCAGCGCACGCGCCAGTTCGAGCCGCTTGCGGTCGAGCAGCGTGAGCCCACCGGCCGGCTGGTTGGCGCGCGCCATCAGCCCGGTCTGCGCCAGCACCTCGTGCGCCGTCTGCCAGGCCTCCTGCTCGCGCTGTTGCGCACCGAAACACGCGGCGGTCACGAGGTTCTCGAACACGCTCATGTTGCCGAAGGGCTGCGGCACCTGATAGCTGCGCCCGATGCCCGCATGGCAGCGCTGGTGCGGCTTGAGTCCGGTCACGTCGCGCCCTTCGTACTCGACCCGGCCCGCATCCACGCGCACGTCGCCCGAGATCAGGTTGAACAGCGTGGTCTTGCCCGCGCCGTTGGGCCCGAGGATGCCGAGCGTCTCGCCCTCGGCCACCGCGAGCGTGATGTCGTCGGTGACCTTGAGCGCCCCGTAGGACTTGCTGACGGCCTGCAGCGAGAGCAGCGTCATGCTGTTCAGCCCGGCATCGGCCGCAGCGTGCCGCCGACAGGGATGTCCGGCGCCGCCTCGTTGTTGACGATCGTCAGCTCGTACTTGTACTTCTTGCCCTTGCCCCACTGGCCCAGCACCAGCGGCGTCTTGCTGACGTTCCGGAACGGGCCCTGCCCGCCCCACTTGACCGGCCCGACCACGGTGGCCAGCGAGGTCGCCGCCACGGCGTCGCGCACGTCCGAGGCCTTCTGCGACTTGGCGCGGGAGAGCGCATCGGCCGCCACCTCGAACAGGGCGTGCGCAAAGCCGATCGGCTGCGTCCACTGCTTCTTGGCGCCGGTCTCGTAGGCCTCGGCCAGCGCCTTGGCGCTCTGCTTCGTCAGGCTCGAAGTGAACGGATGCGACGGGCTCCACCACACTTCGGTCGACAAGCCATCGCCGAGATCGCCGAGCGCATCGATCGCGCCCGGGAACAGCAGCGCCTTGCCGAGCGTGATGATCTTCGGCCGGAAGCCCTGCTGGCGCGCCTGCGTCAGGAAGGTCTTGGCATCGGGCGGAATCACGACGCCGGTGACGATCTCCACGCCGTCCTTCTTGAAGGCCGCGATCTGGGCACTGAAGTCCTGCGTGCCGTTCTGGAAGCGGCCCGGGTCGACCAGCGTGAAGCCCATCTGGGACAGCGGCTTCGGGAAGCCGAGTTCCTTGTCGCCCCAGGCGTTGCCGTCGCCGTCGTTGGGGAACAGGCCGCCGACCTTCTTGTTGGTCGGAATAGTCTTCCAGCCGCTCGTGAAATTGGCGATCACGTCCTCCAGCCCCCAGAACAGGTGATAGGTCCAGGCGAAGCCCTTGGCCGGATCGCCCTTGCGGCCGAAGAACCAGGGCTGCCACGGCACCACGCTCGAGATGCAGGGCAGCTCGTTGAGCTCGCAGGCATCGCTGACCGGGTTGGCGGTCTCGGGCGTGCCGGCGGTCAGCACCAGCGCGACCTTCTCCTTCAGGATCAGGTCGTTGGCGACCTCGCCGGCGCGGTTCGGATTCGACTGGCTGTCCTTCAGCACGATCTGCACCGCGACCTTCTTGCCGCCGACGCTGATGCCGTCCTTGAAGACGGTCTTCATCTGGTCGATGAC
>NZ_JBFUCJ010000059.1:0-40430 GCF_056405295.1 Variovorax sp. P1_H2
GCCGGAGCGCTCGGCGCGTGGGCATTGGGTTTGGGCTGCAGAGCGTCGTCAACAACTTCGTGTCCGGCCTGATTCTCATTGTCGAGCGGCCGGTCAGCGTCGGCGACCTGGTCGAGATCGGCCCCTTGCTGGGCGAGATCAAGCGCATCGGCATTCGATCGTCCAGCGTGCGAACCACGCATGGGGCCGAGGTCATCGTGCCCAACTCGGACCTGGCCTCGAAGGAAGTGGTCAACTGGACGCGCTCCGATCGACGGCGGCGATACGACATCGATGTCAGCGTCCCCTACGGTTCCGAGCCGGAGCAGGTGATGGGCCTGCTGGTGGAGGCGGCCAAAGAAGTGCCGGAAATACTGACCGATCCGGCGCCGCTGGCCATGTTCAAGGGCTTCAGCGACAAATCGCTCGACTTCAGGTTGCTCGCCTGGGTGGAATCCATCGACCTCGGGTTGCAGGCGCAAAACGCGCTGCGTGTGGCCGTGCTGCGCAAGCTCGACATGGCTGGCATCGTCACACCTTCCGCCGCAGCAAGAGGTTCGGCTCCGCCCGGCGAACGAAACAGCGCGCCGGGCGGGACATCGACACGGACGTGATGAAGCGCTGCATGCGTGTTGATCGCCGCAGGCTCGAGACAAAGATCTCATAGGAAGAGCCATGCGCATCGCTTTCTTGACGGCCTGCTTGATTGCAGCCGTGGCACTCGCGGGTCACGGGCGGCCTTGCGGAGGCAGCCAAACTGAGTAGCGCATGCCGTTGCGTTGGCCCTTGTCCTCGTGGCAGTTGTTGAAGATCAAGTGCGTGTTGCGCACCGCGTATGCCAGGCGCACCACCTCGACCATGATTTCCTTCAGCTCCGGATCCGGACAGTCATGGTCGAAGCGCTCGGCCGCCGACGCGGCGCCCTGGATGTAGTGGGTGTCGATGTTGCGGCCTCAGGGCGAGGGGCCCTACAGCTCGGAAAATCCCGTGTCGCCCGTGTGATCCCGGCCGCTCCAGTCCGCGATGAATGCCGTCGCTTTTTCCTCGAGCACGACGATCGCGCCCGCTTGATCATGTTGCTGGCTTGCCAACGCGATGCGGCACTTGTGTGTCTCGTCCAGGTACAGATCCGCATGGCCAGCGACGAAGCCGTTGAGGCCGATTCCCGTCAGGAGGATTCGGACGGTCCATCCCTCGTGATCGAAGCGCCTTGCCTCGAACTCATCAGAGTCCATGCCATCTCCGGATGGGTAGTGGGCGCCGCCGGCCGGCCGCGAAGACGGTCAGCTTACGCCAATTGACCGCCACGACAAGTCAACAGGGGCACCCGCGACGACCGCAGCGACCAGGACTCTCATCCGGCCTCGCGTTGCATCCCCCGCGCAACCTCGACCACCACGCCCCTGAGCGACTGCACCGTCGGATGCGCCTCCAGTTCCTTCAGCGTGAAGAAACTCACCGGTGGCAAGTTCCAGCTCAATCGATAGGGCAGCGCGCCCCAGTGTCCTGCTCGCTCCATCTCAGTCACCACGTCACGGGCCAGGATGGATATCGCGTTCGGCTCGGTCCTCAGCACCATCTCCATGCTGCGAATCGACGTCGTCTCGAGCATCGGCACCGGAGGCTGCACGCCGGCGCCGACGAAGATCGCGTTGTACGTTCTGCGCATGGGCGTATTCGGTGGCGGCAGGATCCAGTCAAGCTTGGCCAACCGTGTCCAGTCCAGGGGTCCGCGCGACAGCCGCTTGACGCTCTTCGCGGCCACCACCAGGCAGGGCTCCTGCTGGTAGATCGCCTCTTGTACCAACCCTGTGGCATCTCCGTCGTACGAGCGACCGATCGCGCAATCGAGCTCCCGTGCGACAAGACCGGCGACGAGTTCGTCCGTGGTTCCTTCGCGCGTCATCACCGCCATGCGCGGCGTGCGGTCCAGCAAGTGGGTCAGCGCCGCGGACATGAGCTGCTGCGGCACCTGCTGCGTCAGGCCCAGACGCAGGCGTCCGCTGCGGCCTGCCTCCAATGACGTGAGCACGCGCGCGGTGGACTCCAGTTCCGCGAGCCAGCGCTGTGCGTAGCGCAGCACCGCCTCGCCTGACGACGTGGGCACCAGGCCCCGGCTGGAGCGCTCGAAAAGCCGGCTGCCGAAGATGTCTTCGACTTCGCGCAATGCCTTGGTGATGGCCGGCTGGCTCAGTCGCATGTCGGCGGCCACGCGGCCGAGCGTGCGATGGCGATCGATGGCCTGCAGCAATGAAAGCTGCCGGAGCTTCAAGCGGGAGAGCAGCGCGTGCTGCAGGTCGGCGGCGGGGTCGGGAGCGGTCGGCAAGGCCATAACTCCTTGGTTATCAAGCTATCAGAATTTAGTGCATTTTGGTGAATCAGGACGTCTAGACTTTCTCCATGCCCGCAGCCGCCGCATCAACGCCCACCGCCATCCTGGCCAACCTCCTCGACGTGCTCGACGTGCTCGCCGAGGCGCGGAGCGCCGACGTCGCGTTGCGCGAAGTGGACCTCTGCCGACGCAAGATTGCCGGCGACAGCGTGTTCAGCATCCAGCAGAACGTCACGACTGCGCGCGACCCGATCGACGTTATCCGGCTGCGCCGCTTCTATTCGTCGGAAGCGGAGCGCTATCCGGTGAACGGCGCCAAGCGCAAGACGCTCACGCCATGGACCGAGTGCCTGTTCGTGCAGGGCCGCGTGTTCGTCGCCGAGGGCGAGGAGGCGCTGGCACGCCACTTCGACGATTTCGAGCAGATGCGCCCCTACGGCCTGCAGAGCGTGATCAACGTGCCGCTGCTCGAGGGCAATCTTTGCTATGCCACTTTCAACGTCTTCGGCACCCGCCCGCGGTGGCTGCCGCACGAAGTCCTGGCTATCCGCCTGCTGGCGCTGGCCGCGGCGCGCTGGGTGCCGACCGCGCCCGGCCTGGCGCACCGCTTCACGGGCGTGTCCCTTCCCCAATCCTTGGAGGCTTGACCATGCAAGGCAATGTCCCTGTCGTGATCGTTGGCGGCGGCCCGGTGGGCCTGTCGATGGCGATCCTGCTGCAGCGCTTCAACATCGAATTCGTGCTGCTCGAGCGCAACCCGACGACGACGACCCATCCCAAGGCGCGCGGCACCTACACACGCACCATGGAGATTTTTCGCCAGTGGGGCATCGATGGCCTGATGAAGCGCCACGCATTGCCGGATGGCGCCGACTTCTTCTCCTTCTGCGAGTCGATGACCGGCCACGAGTGGGGCCGCACCAATCCCGAGCCGAACGTGGGGCACTCGCCCTGCTGGAAGATCATCCAGTCGCAAGACACGGTGGAGATGGAACTGCTGGACCACGCGCGCAAGAGCGAGGTCGGCCGCTTCCTGTTCGGCCACGAGTTCCTGCACTACGACGAGGGTATCGAAGGCATCGCGGTGACCGGCCGAAACGTGGACACCGGCGAAACCACGACCTGGCGGGCCCAGTATCTTGTCGCCGCCGACGGTGCCACCAGCACGGTACGACGCCAGGCCGACATCGAGATGCGCGGTCCGGCCGCACTGGCCGTGATGGCCAACGAGTTCTGGCAGGCCGACCTCTCGCATGTGCGCGACGCGGCCACCTGCGCCGGCTGGCGCGTGTACGCGAAGGATTCGCCGTTCCCCATCACGACCGTGCTCAACACCAACGGCAAGGATCGATGGCTGAGCCTCCTGCCGGTGGGGCGCGAGGTGGACGAACGCATCGGCGAGCGCAGCGACGACGAAGTGGTGAGCCTTGCTCGCACCGTTGCGGGCGTGCCCAACCTGGATGTGAAGGTGATCAACCGTTCGGTGTGGCGCATGAGCCGCCAGGTGGCCGCGAACTTCCGCAAGGGGCGCGTGCTGCTGGTGGGCGATTCGGCGCACCGCTTCCCGCCGAACGGCGGCTACGGCATGAACTCCGGCATCCAGGACGCGCACAACCTCGCCTGGAAGCTGGCCTTCGTGATCACGGGGCGTGCCAGCGCGCGCCTGCTCGACAGCTACGAACGCGAACGGCGCCCGGTTGCCGAATCGAATGCCGACTTCAGCCTGCACAACGCGACGCGCTTCATCCAGTGCGATGAAGCGCTGCGTTCGGGCAACCCGGATCGCATCGGCTTCTGGATCCGCGACAGCGACAACCACATTCACAGCATCGGTCAGTCCTTGGGCTTTTGCTACGAAGACGGCGCTGTCATCCCCGATGGCACCGGCAAGCACGTGATGCAGGCGCGCTGGTACGAGCCCGGTGACCGGCCGGGCGTGCGCTTCCCGCACCTGTGGCTGGATCTCGCGCGGCGCCACACCACGCTCGACTGGTTCGACCAGGCGTTCGTGCTGGTGGCGGGGCCGAAGGCGGACGGGTGGATGGAGGCGGCGCGTGCCGTTTCCGGCAAGAACGGGCGTGTGGTGCAGGCCCGCCAACTGGACGACACGCACGAGAAGCACGGACTGTTGCTCGGCCTGCGCGGCGCGGTGCTCGTGCGGCCGGATGGGCATGTGGCATTCCGCATGCCGTGGATGCCGTCGGATCCGGCCGCCGAGCTCTCGGCCGTGCTCGCCAGGCTGCTGGATTGATGCCATGCCCGTCACCGCGCTTCATCACTACACGATCCGCTGCACGCCGGACGAGCTGCCGCCGCTTGTCGACTTCTACACGCGCGTGATGCGCCTGCATGCCGGGGCGCGACCGGAGATCCCTGCGCCGGGCGCGTGGCTCTATGCGGAGGGCCAGCCGATCGTGCACCTGTATGCGCATCTTGCACAGCCGGACGCCGCGATTCAGCCAGCCACCGGCCACGTCGACCACATCTCGTTCCGCTCGCGCGGGCTGAAGGAAATGCGGGCGCACCTCGGTGCCTTGGGCGTGCCCTTCGCCGAGGCGCCGATCCCGGGCCGGGATATCCACCAGCTGTTTCTCCACGATCCGCGCGGGCTGAAGATCGAGATGACCTTCTGGATGAATCAGGAAGAGGGTGTGCCATGACCGACTTCGTGCAGGCGGGCGAGGTGAGCATCGCATTCGAACGCGAGGGCCAAGGCCCGGCGCTGGTGCTGATGCACGGCGCGGAGGCCTCGCGAAACATGTTCGCCGCATTGGTGCCGCACCTGTCGAAGCACTTCACCGTGATCTCATACGACCAGCGCGACTGCGGCGACACGGCAGCGCCCGAGTGCGCTGCCACGCTGGCGGAGCTCGCGAACGACGCGCAGCAGTTCATCAAGGCGCTGGGGTTCAAGCGGGCGCACGTGTTCGGCTCTTCGTTCGGCGGACGGGTGGCGCAGGCGCTGGCGCTGCTGCATCCGCGGTCTGTCGATCGACTGGTGCTGGCCAGCACCTGGCCGCTGCCGCGGCCCTACGAGGAGCTGTGCCCCGGCGCGCGCCGCCTGGCCGAGTTGCGCAATGGCTTGCCCGGCACGGCAGCGGAGCTCGCAACGTGGTTCTTCCCTGAAGCCTTTCTCGCGCGGCGGCCGGAACTGCGGCGCGTGTTCGCGAATGCCCGGCCGGCATCGGCGCGCTCCGCACGTCGGGCCGCGACCGTGGCGACCACGCTGAAAGACGGCGTGGCGGACATCGTCGCGCCAACCCTGGTGCTGGCCGGCGAGCTCGATCGCGTGGTGCCGCCAACGGTGACGCTGGCGATGGCGGGACGCATCCGCGGCGCCGACGCCGTGTTGCTGCCGGCCATCGGGCATGTGGCTGCGATACAGGCGCCGGAAGTTCTCGCCCACCACATGGTTCGCTTCTTGACGCCCGAAGGAGTCAACGCATGACCACGACCCTTATGCAGCCCGCACGCGCAAGAAGTGCGGGACGACGGCCCGACTACATCCGTATCGAGGGCCTGTCCAAGACCTTTGGTGGCGGCAAAGAGGGTGTGCTCGCGCTCCAGCAGATCGATTGCACCATCGAGCAAGGCAGCTTCGTCACCATCGTCGGCCCCAGCGGGTGCGGCAAGAGCACGCTGCTGCGCATCCTGGCCGGGCTGCTCGACTACCAGGTCGGGCGCGTGGTGCTCGACGGCCAGCCGATCCACGGCACGCGGCGCGATGTGGGCGTCGTGTTCCAGAGCGCCATCCTGCTGCCTTGGCGCACCATTCTCGACAACGTGATGCTGCCGGCCGAGGTGCTCGGGATCGACAAGAAGCAGGCGCGCGAACGCGCCATGCAGTTGCTGCACATGGTCCGGCTCGACGGCTTCGAGCACAAGCTGCCGCGCCAGTTGAGCGGTGGCATGCAGCAGCGCGCCTCGATTGCCCGGGCGCTGCTGCACGACCCGAAGATCCTCCTGATGGACGAGCCCTTCGGCGCGCTGGACGCGATGACGCGCGAACGCATGAACCTCGAGCTGCAGCGCATCTGGATGGAAAGCGGCAAGACCGTGGTGCTGATCACGCATTCGATCCCCGAGGCCGTGTTCCTCGGCGACAGGGTGTTCGTGATGTCACCTCGCCCGGGCACGCTGGAGCGTGTGTTGCCCATCGACCTGCCGCGGCCGCGGACGATGGAAGCGATGTCGCATCCGTCGTTCGCATCCGCGTCTGCTGCGATTCGCGAGCGCTTCTCGCATGCCGCTTCGTTCGACTGAGCAAAAGGTGCTGCCATGACGACTGCCATGATGACCTCCGATTCCGCCCCGCAGCCCGACGTGACCGCCGGCAGGCCCACGAAGGCGCAGCGCCCGCGCCGCGCCGGCCTGCTCGCGTCCACGCGCGTGCAATCCATCCTGTTGCTCGTCACGCTGCTCGGCGCGTGGGAAGCGGCCGTGCGGCTGTTCAAGGTGCCCCCGCACCTGGTCCCGCCGGTCAGCGACATGGCGGTCGCACTCTGGCGCGGCCTGGCCACCGGGCCGATGGCGAAGGACGGCTTCTGGTATCACGGTGGCGTCACCGTTGCCGAGATCCTGTTGGGCTTCCTGATCGGCAGCGGCGTCGGCCTGGCGATCGGCATCGTGGTCTCGCAGATGCCGAAGCTGGAGGCGTTGCTGGAACCCTACGTCGCCGCGCTGCAGAGCGTGCCCAAGGTGGCAGTGGCCCCGATCATCGTGGTCTGGCTCGGGTTCGGCATCAGCTCCAAGGTGATGATCATTTGCCTGCTCACCTTCTTCCCGGTGCTGGTGACCAGCATCGCGGGCTTCAAGGCGGTGGATCCGGACCGCATCGACCTGCTGCGCTCCTTGTCCGCCACGCGCTGGCAGATCTTCCGCAAGGCCAAGTTCCCCAGCGCGCTGCCCTACGTCTTCGCCGGCCTGAACATGGCCGCCGCCTTCAGCGTGGTGGGCGCCGTGGTGGGGGAATTCGTCGGCGCGCAGGCAGGCCTGGGCGTGCTGATCCTGCAGATGGAGGCGCAAGCCGACACCGGCGGCAGCTTCGCGGTGTGCGTGGTGCTCTCGGTGATCGGCATTCTGATGACCGGCGCGCTGCGCCGCGTGCAGCGGCGAGTGCTGCACTGGATGCCCGCGGACACCTCGCAGCGCACGGTGAACGTCTAGGGCCTGTTTTCTTCAACGCGGCCGGCGCAGCGCCGGCAAGGAGTGGACCATGTTGACACGACGCGAATTCGGCCTTGGCATGGGCGGCCTGGGACTCACGGGAGGCCTGCCGGCCCTGGCGCAGAACCTGCGACTCATGAAGGTGGCGAACACCGCGGCGGTCAATGACCCGCAGCAGTGCTTCGTGACCGCCGGACAGTCCCCGAAGCTGAACTTCTACAAGCCCGGCGGCGTGGACGTGGAGTACGTCAACATGTCGAGCATGACGCAGGCGCTGCAAAGCCTGCGCGCCGGTCACGTGGACTTCGGGCCGGCAGTGCCCGGCATCCTGCTGCCGACGATGGCCAAGGACCCGACGCTGGACCTGGTGAGCGTCTACAAGTGGCTGCCGCGCAATGCCAATGTGATCGTGGTGAGGCCGGGCAGCCCGATCAAGACGGCGGCGGACCTGGCGGGCAAGCGCATCGGCGTGCGCAGCCAGGGCGACAGCGGGATCGTGATCACCAGGACGATGCTCGCCGAACTGGGGCTGAGCGACGACAAGTGCGAGTACATCGCCATCGGCGACGGCGCACCGGCCGGTGCGGCGATCGACAACGACCGGGTCGATGCGATGGTGGCCTTCGACACCGCCGCAGCGCGCATCGAACTGGTGGGCACCAAGCTGCGCTATGTGCCGCTCACGCCCAAGTTCGATCAGGTCGGTTCGGGCTGGATCTGCGTGCCGCGCAAGCTGCTGAAAGACGAGCGAAAGAGCCTGGTGGCCCTGTTTCGCGGCATCGCCAAGTCGACGATCTTTTCGCACCACAACATTGACGCCGGCATCGACCTGCACTGGGCCGTGTATCCCGAGAGTCGTCCCAAGGGCCGCAGCGAGGAAGATGCGCGGAAGGAACTGGCGTTCATCATGAAGGACCGCAAGAACAGCTGGATGCGCCGCTCCGACGACCCGGACCAGCGCATGGGCGCGTCCTCGCTGGCCGAGTGGCAGGCCAACATCGAGATGGCCGCCGAGAGCAGCAAGAACCGCAAGCTCGCCGAAGAGCTTGGCGATCCGAACCGCCTGTTCACCAACGAGCTGATCGACGAGATCAATGCGTTCGACAAGCAGGCGGTGGTGGAGATGGCGAAGTCGTTCAAGTTGTAGAGCGACACGCCGTCGCTGCCTCAGGGCCGAGAGGGGGTCGCGCCCAGCTCAAAGTTGAATCCGATCGATCTTCGCCCCCTGTAGCGACACGCCGGCCTCCAGCCCCACGTTGGTGAGCACGAAGCTGACCACCGGCTGCTGCATCGTGTTGGTGTCGATGCTGCCGTTGGCGCCGATGGTCGCGAGTGCGACCGTGGCGTCCGCGCCGACGGTCCAGCCATTGCTGCTGCGGAACTTGTCCAGCGCTTGCTGCGTGGTGAACAGGTAGATGACCGCCTTCGACTGCGCGCCCGCCTGGAAGCCGAGCGACCCCGCGGTGGTGCTGTAATAAGCCTCGGTGCGCCCGTTCACGCGGAGAGCGCCGCGACCGTATTGACCGCCGACGACGAAGCTCGCGCCGACTACCGCCGGGAACACCAGCACGCCCCTGGATTTGGCGACCAACTCGCGCGAGCCCGGCGCATTCGTGTAGAGCTTCGCGAGCGAGGCATCGACCTGAGCATCGATGGAAGCACGCGACGATGGTATGCCGCTCGCGCTGTCGCCCTTCATGGTCGTCGTGCAACCAACGAAAGCGAGGCCTGCCATCGCAACGGCTGCGGCACTCATGGCTGTTCTGAAGTGGGGGTACATGGTGGCTCCTTCGAAGGTATGTTTCCAGCGCTCGGCTTGACGATGCGAGCCATGTCGGGCTTCACCATGATAGGCCGGCCAAATAGGCCGGCCAAAGTGCATGCAAGCCCCGTTCTGGAGCGGCATTGGCCGCATCGCGACGTAGGTCTCCTCCTACATCGCAGTGTCGAGAATGAGCGCAGAGCCGGGAAAGACGCGCAGGACCGCAGCGACCTCGATCTGTCCGCCGAATGGCGGGTGGCGCTCATTTGTCAGCTGGTCCTCCATCGGCGCAGGGCCAAGCCCCGGCGGCAGCAACACACGGGTGTCGCCCCAGGCCGCGGGTCCCAGCGCAAGCCGTTGCCCGTGCCCTGCGCGGTCGAGCAGCGCGAACAGCCGCACCACGATCACGACCAGCACCCGGCCTTCGTGGCGGCGCATGAAGGCGATGACGTGCTGCGCGCGCTCGCCTTGCACCTCGAGCGGCTCGTAGCTGCCATCCCGGAACAGCGCGGGCCAGCGCTTGCGCAGCGCGAGCAGACGCCAGATCAGCCACAGCTTGGCGCGGCCGTCGGCAGGCGCGGCTGCCAGCGCCTGCAACGCGGCTTCGCGTTGCGGGCCCGATCCGAGCGCCTGCAGCGCCTCCAGCGCCTCCAGCATGCGCGCGCGCTCGTCGTAGTCCACCGGCCGCCGGTTGTCCGGATCGACGAGGCTGAGGTCGATCAGCTCGCAGCCCTGGTACAGATCCGGCACGCCGGGCGAGCTGTACTTGAGGAGGGTGAGGCTGATGCCGTTGAGCGCGCCATAGCGGTCCAGCGCGCCCACCACGATGCGCAGTTCAGCCAGGAAGTCGTTGCCCTGGCATCGCCTCAGCACGCCGCGCACGAAGCCCTCCAGCGCCGCTTCGTAGCCGGCGTCGGGGCGGGTCCAGCTGGTGCCGGTCTTGCCCTCCCGGGCAGCCTTGCGCATGTAGCGCACGATGCGCTCCGCGTACGCTTCCTGCTCGGCCGCATCGAGCGCCGGCACCGGCATCGTGCCGAGCAGCGTCTGGTAGAGCAGGTACTCGTGCATGGCCGACACCGGCCCGCGCAGCGGCGCGTTGAAGCGCGCCCAGCGCCGCAGCGCGAGGCGCCACAGGCCCGGCAGTTCGGACAGCACGTCGATGCGCAGCCGCACGTCTTCGGCGCGCTTGTTGTCGTGGGTCGAGGTGGCCAGCATGGTCTGCGGCCAGCGCCGCTGGCGGTCGCTGCTGGCCGCGTGGAATTCCGCCACCGAGATGCCGGGCCGGTCCGGCTCGCCGCCCACCTCGTTGGCCGAACTGAGCGGAAAGTAGCGATAGAAGGCCGTGTCCTCGACGCCCTTTGCGGCCACCGGCGCGCTGAACTGCTGGAAGCGGCGGGCCAGGCGAAGCGCCTGGCGCCGGGCCGCGCGGCCTTGGCCAGGCGCCCGGCCCAGCAGGGCTTCGCGCACGAAGTCGAACACCGAGGGGTCGGGCAGCGCGAGGCGCTTTCGCGCCGCGGCGATCGCCTGGTCGACAAAGCGCAGGTCCTGATCGGCAACGTCCTCGGCGTTGTAGGTGCGGTAGACCGTCAGGCTGGCCGCCACGGTCGCCAGCACCTCGCGCAGCGTGTTGAGCGAGTGGTCGCGGGTGCTGCGGTGCGCCTTGCCGATCGCCAGCAGCGCGATCGCGAGCGCTTCGAGGTCGGAGGCCAGCGTGGCGCTCGCCACCTCGCGCTTCGACGCGTAGACGATCTCCGCGAAGGGCCTGGCGACTCCGGTGAAACCGCGCCAGATCCGCAGCAGGCGCCCGGCGGCGCGTTCGTCCACCAGCACCGCGTTGGCCAGGTTGGCGAATCGGTAGCCCGTGGTGCCGTGCACCGCCCACGAGACCGGCACGTCCTCGTTCGGCGCCGCGATCTTCTCCGCGACGACGTACAGCGGGCGTTCGGGGCGGCCATCGGGATCGGTGCCGCGCGGCGGCAGACCGGCGCGCGCCACGAAACCGTCCTGGAGCCGCTCGAAATAGTGCGCCGGGTCCTGCAATCCGTCGGGATGGTCGATGCGCAGGCCGTCGACCCAGCCGCGCGCGGCCAGGTCGAGCGCCATCGCATGCGTGGCCTCGAACACCGAGCGGCGCTCGGTGCGCAGCGCCGCCAGTTCGTTGACGTCGAAGAAGCGGCGGTAGTTGATCTCGTCCGCCGCCGCCCGCCAATGGGCGAGGCGGTAGGCCTGCAGCTCCAGCAGCCGGTGCAGGGCGTCGCGCTGGCCGCTGCCGTTGAGCGCGTCGACCGCCGCGGCGATCTCCTGCGCCACCGCAGGGCGGGCAGCGGCGAGCAGCGCGAGCCGGGCCTTGAGAAGCTCCTTGTCGCGGGCTCGTTCGGCGATCGCCTTCGAGCTGGCGCGGTGCATGGCGGGCAAATGGCGCAGCGCGGTGGCGATGCCGGCGAGCGGAGCGCTCGCGTCACCGGAGCCCAGGCGGGCGCATGCACGGTCGAGAATGACGGCCACGCTCTCCGGCGCCAGCGGGAAGCGGTGCTCGAAATAGACCAGGTGAAATTCGCCGCCTTCGGCATTCCACTGCAGCTGCAGCTCGCCGCGCTCCAGCACCCGACCGTAGTGATCTCCGAGCACCGGCAGCAGCACCTTGCCCGCCAGGCGCGGCGTCAGCGGCGTCCAGTCGATGTCGAAATGCCGGGCGTAGCGCGAGGCCATGCCGTTCTCGAGGACGTCCGACCACCATGGGTTGTCGTCGCCGAGCACACCCATGTGATTCGGCACCAAGTCGATCAGCTGGCCCATGCGGTGCGCCTTGAGCGTCGTCGTCAAGCGCTCGAACGCGGCCAGGCCGCCGAGCTCGGGGTTGATCTCGTCGTGGGCGACGACGTCGTAGCCATGCATGCTGCCGGGCCGGGCCCGATGGATCGGTGAGCAGTAGACGTGGCTGATGCCCAGCCGATCGAGGTAGGGCACGATGCGCGCGGCATCGTCGAAGGTGAAGCCGGCGTGCAGTTGCAAGCGGTAGGTGGCGCGGGGAACGCGTGTTCGGAACGGCTGGCTCGCGGCGTCGCCTGGACGCTCGCGCGGCCGGGTGCGCGCCATCGCTGCGCACAGCCGCTGCATCTGTGGGCGGCCCCAGATCTCATGCAGTCCGGCGCCGTACTTGCGTTGCCAGTTGGGATGCTGGAAGGTGGTGCCGGGGAGGTTGGGCTGCTCCATCTCGCCGAGCGCATCTTCGAGCTGGACCATCATCACGCTCGAAGGTGCGCTTGCCAGGAAGGCGTGCAAGGCCGCCACGGCGTCGGCGTCCAAGCTGCCGGCCTCGGCCGCCGCCACGCTCTCCGGCGGCAGGGCCTGCTGCTGCCGCACCGCCTCGAGCAGCCGCGTACGGTCCTGCTTGCGCTCCTGCACCAACTGCTCGTACGCGGCGGCGTCGGGAACAAGGCCGAGCTCGAAACGTACGCGCAGGTCATGGGCCGACCACCAGCCCGCGAGCGTCGGCAGGTCGTGGGTGCTGACCGCCACCACCGCCTCGCGCGGATAGGCCGCCGGCGCGCGGAAGGCACCATCGGGCTCGCGCTCGAAGTACAGCAGCCGGTACGACGGCACGCCGTACCTGCGCATCGCGTCGCGCATCGCATCGGGCACTGTGCCGAGGTCCTCGCCGATCACCAGGCAGCGGTGGCGCTGGCTCTCCAGCGCCAGGATCGCGAACAGCTCGTCGACCGGATAGCCGACATAGCTGCCGTCGCGCGGCGTGCCGCCGGCCGGAATCCAGAACAGGCGCAGCAGCATCATCACGTGGTCGATGCGGATCGCACCCGCGCCGCGCATGTTGGCGCGCAAAGCTTCGATGAAGGCCGCGTACCGGCCTTCGCGCAGGCGGTCCGGGCGCGGCGGTGGAAGGCCCCAGTCCTGGCCCTGGGTGTTGAAGATGTCGGGGGGCGCGCCGATGCGCACGTCGAGCGCGAAGCTCTCGCGATGGCGCCAGGCGTCGGAGCCGCCGCGGTCGACCGAGACCGCAAGGTCCAGGTAGAGCCCGATCGCCATGCCGAGTTCGGCGCAGCGCGCGCCTGCGGATTCGAGCTGCCGCTCGGCCTGCCATTGCAGGTACTCGTGGTAGCCGATGCGCTCGCCGTGCGCGGCCGCGAAGGCTGCAACCGCCGCGCCACCCGGATCGCGAAAGGCCTCGGGCCAGGCCGGCCAGCCCCAGACCGACGGGTCCGCCGCATGCAGGTGCGCTTGCAGCGCCTCGAACAGCGAATGCTGACGCAAGGCCTCGCCGCCGCGCTCTCGAAAGCGGCTCAGAGCCTCGACCTCTGCATCGCCCGGTGCACGCTCGAGAAAGCGTTGGTAGAGCAGTTCGAGCAGCTCGTGCTTGGCCGCGCAGACGCCGGCATGGTCGATCAACGGCGCGGCGCGAAGTCCGGCCAGCCGCGACTGGAACGCCGGCGAACGAACCCGGCCCTGTGCCGCGGCCGAGGCCTGGAAATCCGGCACCGCCTCGACATCGACGTAGAGCACGTTGAGCTGGGCCCGCGACGAGGGGCTGTAGGGGCTCTGGTGCCCCGGGTTGTTCGGGAACAGCGCATGGAGCGGATTCAGCCCGACCAGGTCCGCGCCTTCGCRGGCGGCCCGGACCACGAAGTTCGCGAGATCGCTGAAATCGCCGAAGCCCCAGTTGCGTTCCGAGCGCAGCGAATGCAACTGCAGCGTGAAGCCCCAGATCCGCCCGCCGCGCTGCAGCAGCGCCGGCTGGTGGCAGCACGAGGGCGCGCAGACCAGCAGGGTCTCGCCCGGCAGCCCGACGATACCCAGGCGGTGGTAGCCCATCGGCAATGCCAGCACGATCGGCAGGTGGAAGCGTCGATGCGTCACGCCATCGATCTCGCCCTGTACCTCGGCCTGCAAGGTGTCGCTGTCGACCACGCCCTCATGGACGTCGCCGGTCTCRTCGACCAGCCGCCACTTGAATCGAGTGGTCGAGACCGGCAGCTGCAACAGCACTGTGAAGTGCGTGCTGCCAGCGGCGACCACCTGCACCGGAGGCAGGGTCTGCTGCCAGTTCGCGCGTTCCGCGGCCGTCTCGGCGGCCGACGGATCGCCGGCCGGCAGGTAGCCGGCATCGCGCAGCAGCGCGGCGAGCGCCTCGGGCGCTACCGCCTGCCAGCGACCGAAGCCGTCGCGGTAGCCGGTCGCGACGCCATGACGCTCGCAGAGACGGCGCAGCGCCTCGGCCTCATTCATCTTTGCGTTCCTCGAGCGTGGCGCAGACGCCGCCCGGCGCCAGCCGCAGCGCGGCGCCGGGCGGATGCGCCTCGCCGACGCGCAGCAGGTGGATCGCGCGCCCGGGCGGCCAGGCCACCTCGGCCTCTGCCGCGCCGAAATTGGCGACCAGGTGCAGCAGGGGCGGTGCGGCGGCGTCTTTCGCGTCACCGGCGTCGAGCTGCCACACCACCCGGAGCGCATCGCCCTCGCAAGACCAATGGTGGTTGCGGCAACCGGCGCCGAAGCGCGGCGCCAGCTCGGTGCGCCGCACCCTCAGCACTTCGCGCGTCTGCGCGAGCGCCTCGGCGTGTGCGGCTTGCGCGCGCTCGCGTGCATCGAGCCGCGACGACCGGAAGGTGGCCTCGTCGTTCGGATCGGGAATGCGCGAACGCGCGGTCTCGTCGGCAAAGGCGGCGAAGCGTCGGAACTCGGCGCGCCGGCCGGCGGTGACTGCCGCGGCCAGTTCGGCGCCGAAGTCGCAGAAGTACTGGAAGGGCGTCGAGGCCCCGTATTCCTCGCCCATGAACAGCATCGGGGTGTGCGGCGACAGGAGCACGCAGGTGCGCGCGGCCATCAACAGCACCGGGTCGGCCAGCGCGTCGATGCGCTCGCCCATGGCGCGGTTGCCGATCTGGTCATGGGTCTGGAGGAAGGAGACGAAGGCCCCCAGTGGCAGGTGCGCGCAAGGCTCGCCGCGCGGCTCGCCGCCGCGGAAGGCCGAGGGCTGGCCGCTGTAGACGAAGCCCTGCGCCAGGGCGAGCCCGAACTGCTCGAGCGGGCGCTGCGCATAGTCGGCGTAGTAGCCGTCGGCCTCCCCCGTGAGCAACACGTGCGCCGCATGGTGCAGGTCGTCGTTCCATTGGGCGGTGGCGACCCGCGGCAGGCCGTCGGCATCGCGTTCGAGCCGGTGCGCCTGGTTCAGGTCGTTCTCGAGCACCACGTGCAGATGCCGGTGGCGGCCCGSCCCCTGCTGCAGCGCGGTGCAGATCTCCTCGACGATGGGCGGCATCGAGTCGTCGCTGATCGCATGCACCGCGTCCATTCGAAGGCCGTCGAAACCGTATTCCTCGATCCAGTAGAGCGCGTTGTGGACGAAGAAGTCGCGCACGGTGCGGGCCTGATCGCCGTCGAAGTTGATGGCGGCCCCCCAGGGTGTAGTGAGCGCAGCGTTGAAGAACTCCGGGCAATAGGCAGGCAGGTAGTTGCCTTCGGGTCCGAAGTGGTTGTAGACGACGTCGAGCAGCACCATCAGGCCGAGGTCGTGCGCGGTCTCGACGAAGCGCTTGAGCTCGGTCGGCGTGCCGTAGCTGCCGTCCGGCGCGAAGGGCAGCACGCCGTCGTAGCCCCAGTTGCGCTGTCCGGGAAAGTCGGCGATCGGCATCAGCTCGACCGCGGTGATGCCGATCTCGGCCAGCTCGGCGAGTCGGGCCCGGGCGGCGGCCAGGCTGCCCTCGGGCGTGAAGGTGCCGAGGTGAAGCTCGTAGAGCACCGCTTCGTTCCAGGGGCGACCGGTCCAGGTTTCGTCGCGCCATGCATGGGCCAGCGGGTCGACCACCTCGCTCGGGCCGTGCACATCCTCCGGGTTGCGGCGCGAAGCCGGGTCGGGCACCCGCAGGCCGCCGGGCATGCGGTAACGGTAGCGGTCGCCCGCGCGTGCATCGGGCAGCGTCGCCTCGTGCCAGCCGTCGGCGCTGCGCTGCATCGCGTGGTCCCGCCAGCCGTCGCCGTGTGCGCACTCGAGCACCACGTTGTCGATCGACGGCGCCCAGAGCCTGAAGCGCACGCCGCCGCGGTCCAGTACCGCGGCGCCGAAGGGCATCGCGTGCGTGCGCTTCATGATGCGGCCAGGCTGCGGCGCAGCAGCGCCAGCGATCGGCCCTGCAGCGGGTAGCTTGTCTCGGCCAGCAGCAGGGAGAGGGCGCTCTCGCGCGCAGTGTCGATCACGCGGGTCCAGCGGTCGCCGGGGCGGGTCGGCATCGTGAATGGCAGGGGCTCGTGATAGGCGTTGAGCAGCAGCAGGAAGTCGTCGTCGTGCTGCTGCTCGCCGCGCGGCCCGACATCGGTGATGCCGGTGCCCGAGAACAGCATGCCGAGGCAGCGCACGTGCTCGCCCCCCCAGTCGGGTGGCGTCATCTCCTGGCCGTCGGGCCGCAGCCACACCACGTCCTTGGGCTCGCCGTCGCCGGCCGGTTGGCCGCGGAAGAAGCTGCGCCGACGCAACGATGGATGCAGCCGCCGCACCCGGATCAGCTGGGCCACGAAGTCGCGCAGCGACTCGGCCTCGGGTCGCGGCGTCCAGTCGAGCCAGCTGAGCTCGTTGTCCTGGCAGTAGACGTTGTTGTTGCCATTCTGCGTATGGCCTTGCTCGTCGCCCGCCAGCAGCATCGGCACGCCCTGCGAGAGCAGCAGGGTGGCCAGGAAGTTGCGCTTCTGGCGCTCGCGCAGGTCGTGGATCTCGGGGTCGTCGGCCGGACCCTCGGCGCCGCAGTTCCACGACAGGTTGTTGCTGCTGCCGTCGCGGTTCTCCTCGCCGTTGGCCTCGTTGTGCTTGTCGTTGTAGGAGACCAGGTCGTGCAGCGTGAAGCCATCGTGGGCGGTGATGAAATTGATGCTCGCGTGCGGCCCCTTGCCGGACCAGCCGTACAGATCCTGCGAGCCCGCCAGCCGGTGGGCGACATCGCCGACCACGCCGGCATCGCCTTTCCACCAGCCGCGAATGCCGTCGCGGTAGCGGTCGTTCCACTCGGCCCAGCCGGGCGGG
This sequence comes from Variovorax sp. P1_H2, assembly GCF_056405295.1. Classification (NCBI taxonomy): domain Bacteria; kingdom Pseudomonadati; phylum Pseudomonadota; class Betaproteobacteria; order Burkholderiales; family Comamonadaceae; genus Variovorax; species Variovorax sp. P1_H2. The sequence goes on from NZ_JBFUCJ010000059.1 coordinate 17,263, forward strand.
AAGTTGCCGACCTGGTAGCCGCCGTGGCCCAGGTCCCAGGGCTCGGCGATCAGCTTGACCTGGTTGAGCGTCGGGTCCTGGCGGATGGCGTCGAAGAAGCCGCCCAGGTTCTCGACCTTGCCGGCTTCGCGCGCCAGCGCCGAGGCGAGATCGAAGCGGAAGCCATCGACATGCATCTCCTCGGCCCAGTAGCGCAGCGAGTCCATCACCAGCTGCAGCGCGCGTGGGTGTTCGAGGTTGACCGTGTTGCCGCAGCCCGTGAAGTCGTCGTAGTAGCGCGGCCGCTCGGCGTTGGCAATGTAGTAGGAGGCGTTGTCGACTCCCCGCATCGACAGCGTCGGGCCGAGGTGATTGCCCTCGCAGGTGTGGTTGTAGACCACGTCGAGGATCACCTCGATGCCGGCGGAATGCAGGGTCTTGACCATGGTCTTGAACTCCTTCACCTTGCCCGAGGCGCTGTAGCGCACCTCGGGGGCGAAGTAGCCCAGCGTGTTGTAGCCCCAGTAGTTCTGCAGGCCTTGCTCGGCAAGGTGGCGGTCGTTCAGGAAGGCGTGCACCGGCAGCAGCTCGATGGTGGTCACGCCCAGGCGTTGCAGGTAGTCGATCACCGGCGAGCAGCCGAGCGCGGCGTAGGTGCCGCGCAGGTTCTCGGGGACGCGCGGGTGCTGCATCGTGAAGCCGCGCACGTGCAGCTCGTAGATCACCATGTCCTGCCAGGGCACCTCCGGCCGGCGGTCCTCGCCCCAGGTGAAGGCGGTCTCGAGCACCCGGCCCTTGGGCATGAAAGCGGCGCTGTCGCGGCGGTCGAAGGAGAGATCCTGGCGTTTGCTGCCGACCGAGTAGCCGTACAACGCGTCGCTCCAGCGCAGCTCGCCCACCAGGTCCTTCGCATAGGGGTCGAGCAGCAGCTTGTTCGGGTTGAAGCGGTGGCCTTCCTCGGGCTTGTAGCGGCCGTGGATGCGCAAGCCATAGGCCAAGCCGGGCCGCGCCTCCGGCAGGTAGCAGTGCCAGACATCGTTGGTACGCTCGCGCAGCAGAATGCGCTGCCGCTCGTGGCGGCCCTTGTCGTCGAAGATGCAGAGCTCGGCGCGCTCGGCGTGCTTCGAGAAGATCGCGAAGTTCACGCCCTGGCCATCCCAGGTGGCGCCGAGCGGGTAGGGCTTTCCGGGCCAGACGGCGGACAGCGGCGTGTGGAGGCGCTTCGTCATGGGTGCGGTCGATCGTCCTGGTGGGAACGCGAAGGCTATACGGTAGCAGGCGGGCTGGCGTTTCGCACGCTGTTGCGCGGTCGTTGATCATGCCCCGTTGGCCGCGCCGGCGACGCCGCGCTGCCGGATTGATCGCAGCTTTCGTTTCGGCATCGAGGCCCCTTGCCGCGGCTGCAATMGGCGACTGCATCGGATTGCCGCCACATTTGTTACTCCCGGCCTTCGATTTCCGGTGCCAAACTATCTCACGGCCAACAACGGGCGATGGGAAGCGAATGGAATCACGCTTCAGGCCCGAGGCCGGGAATTTGCCCTGTCAGGAGATTTCAGCCATGACTACGTCAACCGAGAACGGACGGCAAGGCGGACCGCTTGCCATGCACAAACCGGCGGTCGTGTCGCCGCAGGCGTGGGAGGCGGCCCGCGAGCAGCTGCTCGTGAAGGAAAAGGCCCAGACCCGCGCCCGCGACGCCCTGGCCGCCGAGCGCCGGCGAATGCCGTGGATGGCCGTGGAGACGGCGTATGCATTCGAGGGGCCTGCGGGCAAGGCCAGCCTGCTCGACCTGTTCGACGGTCGGCATCAGTTGATCGTCTACCGCGCCTTCTTCGAGCCGGGCGTGTTCGGCTGGCCCGACCACGCCTGCCGGGGCTGCTCCATGGTGGCCGACCAGGTCGCCCACGTCGCCCACCTGAACGCCCGTGACACCACCCTTGTCTTTGTCTCGCGTGCATCTCAGCCGGACATCGCGCGGCTGAAGGCGCGGATGGGCTGGGAGATTCCGTGGTTTACCCTCACCGACAGCTTCGACGCCGACTTCGGCGTGGACGAGTGGCATGGCACGAACGTGTTCTACCGCGACGGCGACCGCGTGTTCCGCACCTACTTCGTCAACAACCGCGGCGACGAGCAGATGGGGAACACCTGGAACTACCTCGACATCACGCCGCTGGGCCGGCAGGAGGTCTGGGAAGACTCGCCCGAGGGCTATCCTCAGACTCCGACCTACAAGTGGTGGAACTGGCACGACAACTACCTCGCGGACGCCGCGCCCGACAAGAAGTGGGTCGAGGTGTCGGACGCCGGAGAAGCGGCGTTCCGGAACGAACACCCGAACACAAAGCCGTGAGCCCGTCCAGAAGCGAAACCCTTCGGGACGCTACGCCGCCTGCCGCCGAAGCGCATTCTTCCTGCGCACTTGGAAAAAGAACGCCATCAACTGCCAAGCCACGAAGAAGCCGACCAGGGCCATCAGGGTGCCGCTGATGGGCCGCGTGAAGAAGGTACCGAAGCTTCCGCGGCTCAGGAGCAGCGCACGGCGGAAATTCTCTTCCAGCATGGGGCCGAGGATGAAGCCCAGCATGAGCGGGGCGGCGTCCAGCTCGAGTCGCATGAACATGTAGCCCATCAGGCCGAAGGCCGCCGTGATGTAGAGGTCCTCCAGGTTGTTGTTCACGCTGTAGGTCCCGATGCAGCAGAAGAACAGGATCGACGGGAACAGCACGCTGTAGGGGATCTTGAACACCGACAGCCAGTAGCGCACCAGCGGCACGTTGAGCACCAGCAGGAAGACGTTGCCCACCCACATGCTGGCCACCAGGCCCCAGAAGAGCTCGGGGTGGCTGGCGATCATGTTCGGCCCCGGCTGGATGCCCTTGATGATGAAGGCGGCCAGCATCAGCGCCATCACCGCGTTCTCGGGGATGCCGATGCTCATCAGCGGGATGAAGCTGGTGCGGGCGGCCGCTTCGTCGGCCGCGGCCTGACCGGCCACGCCCTCGATGCAGCCGCTGCCGATCTCGTGCTTGTACTTGCTGACCTTCTTGTCGAGGGCATAGGCGGCGAACTGGGCAATGGTGGGCCCGCCGCCGGGCAGGATGCCCAGGAAGGAGCCGATCACGCTGCCGCGCAGGGCACTGGGAATGATCCGCTTGAACTCCGCCCAGGTCGGGATCAGGTTGATCCTGCCGTTGAAGGGCGAGCGCTCCTCTTTGGAGTCGAGGTTCTTCGTGATCTCGGCGATACCGAAGCAGCCCAGTGCAATGCTCACGATGCCGATGCCGTCGACCAGGAAGGGCAGGTCCATGGTGAAGCGCGCCGTGCCGCTGTTCACGTCGGTGCCGATGGTGCCCAGCAGCACCCCGATCATGCACATGGCCAGCCCGTTGAGCAGGCTGCCGGTGGTGACGAAGCTCACGCACACGAAGCCGACCATCATCATGGCGCAGTAGTCTGCCGGACCGAACAGGAAGGCCACTTCGCCCAGCGTCGGCGCCAGGAACGCCAGCACCAGGATGGCGACGGTGCCGCCGATGAAGCTGGAGACGCCCGCGGTGAACAGCGCCAGCCCGGTCTTGCCCTTGAGCGTCATCTGGTAGCCGTCGATGCAGGCCACGATGCTGCTGGCGTGCGGGATCTTCATCGTGATGGCGCTCACGCTGTCCCCGTATTGGGCGCCGTAGTAGATGCCGGCCAGCATGATCAGCGCGCCGGTCGTGGGAATGGAATAGGTCAGCGGCAGCAGCAGGCTGATGGTGGCCAGGGGGCCCAGGCCGGGCAGCAGGCCGACCAGCGTGCCCACCGTGCAGCCGATGGCGCAGTACATCAGGTTCTGGAGGGTCAGGGCGTGTGAGAAGCCAAACGCCAAGTTGTTCAGGACGTCCATCAGTAGAGGGGCAGGTTCAAGCCGAGGAGTTTTTGGAGGACCAGGGCCATTGCGACCAGGCCGGCGGAAATCTTGACGTTGCGCACCCACGAATAGGAGCTTCCGGCCAAGGTCGAGCAGAACACCATGAAGACGATGCCCGCGATCATGTTCACGTAGGTGGAGATCAGCGCCAGCCCGCAGAGGCTCGTCATGATGATGGCGATGTTCCTGAAGTTCAGGTTCAGGTGCACGCGCTCGACGAAGAACGATCGGACCACGGTGATCCCGCCGATCAGGAACAGCATCGCGCTCACCACGGCCGGAAACAATCCGGGCCCCGCGCGGCTGAAGTCGCCGATCGGGTAACGCAGCGACTGCAGGCCGAAGGCGAGCGCGATCGCGATGAGGAATACACCTCTGACAAGATTTCTATTCATAGGCTGAAGACGAGGTTGTGACCAGGCACCCGGAGTTCCGTTTGTCCATGCCGGAACTGCGGGGACGCCATGTTCTGTCTCCGTCGCTGAGCGGAATCTGACGCGCCCGTGAGGGAAATTACGTAGCAGGGTGGACGGCGGTGCCGCCAGTGCGGGCGCTAGAGCAGCGAGATTTCCTGCGCCCGCGCCAGTGCGCTGGTGCGGTTCTTCACGCCCAGCTTGGCGAAGATGTTGTGCAGGTGCCATTTCACCGTCGCCTCCGACAGGAACAGGCTCTGGGCCAGCTCGCGGTTGCCGAGGCCGGCCTTCAGCAAGCGAAGGATCTTCAGTTCGCGCTCGGTCAGTTCTTCGGTGTCGCCGCGTTCGGTGGCCGCGCGCGGTGCTGCCGGCGTGCTGCGGCCGGCCGCCTGCAGCAGCCGTTGCAGGTAGCCGGTCGGCTGCAGCTCGCCGCGGCCCGCACGGATCGCCTCCGCCATGTCGAGCAGCAATGCGTCGCCGTCGAGCAGGCTGCGCAGCAGGCCGCAGCGATCGGCCAGCGCCAGGGCTTCGTCGAGGGTGCGCAAGGCCTGGGCGCGGTCGAGCGCGCGGTGCTGGTGCAGCGCCTTGAGCGCCAGCAGCCGCGCCAGCTGCGCCTGGTGGCCGTCGCGCTGGGCGCGGCGCAGCGCATCGTTGAGGGCACCGAGCACGGCGCTGCCGGCGTTGTGCGCCGACAGCCGCAGCCGCAGGCTCAGCAGGCACACGCTGTCTTCCTCGATCAGTTCGGCGGCCGCCGGGCTGCCGCCGCCGTGGCCCACGAAGCCATAGGCCTGCGCGAGCTTCAGCGCATCGTCCGGCGCCCCGGTCTGCAGCCGCAGCGTGCAGCGCTCGGCCGCGAGGATCCGCACCAGGCGCGGAAGCTGGAGCCGATGGCCCAGCGATTCGCCTTCCAGCAGGCAGGCGTCGGCCGCCGCAGCATCGCCGCGCAGGCGCAGCAGGCGCGCCCGCGTGAGGTAGCCGGCCGTGGTCATCTCGACCAGGCCGTGTTCGTCGATGAAGGGCAGGCCCTGGTCGACGAAGCGCTGCGCCTGCGGCAGGTCGTTCTGCTCGTAGCAGACCTCGGCGGCCAGCAGCGTGAGCATCGAGCCGGCGTACGACGCCACGCCGAGGCTGCGCTCGACGGTCGCGATGCCGGCCTTGGCCTGGGCCATCGCCTCGTGCTGGTCGCCGCGCCGCATCGCGATCATCATCGCCAGCGCGCAGGCCCAGGCCAGCCCGTAGTCGGCCCGGCTTTCCTCGAGCGCGCGCCGCGCGATGGCCAATGCGCGCAGGCCCTGCTCGAACGCTTCGGTGGCGCAGCACCCGCTGGCCAGGACGTTGGCCACCACACCGGTCAGGAAGGCATCCGCCTGCGGCCAGGTCTGGAGCCAGGCCTCGCTGCGTGTCTTGGCCAGCAGCAGCTCGCCGGTGTGGGCCCAGTAGACGCAGCGGATCATCTCGACGATGCGGCGCAGCGCATCGTCGCCGCTTTCGGCGCAGGCGGCTTCGAGGGCGCGCAGCTCCTGGTCGGCCTCCGGATAGCGGCGCGTGAGCACCAGCGACCAGGCGTGGCCGGTTCGGATCTTCGGCCGCGCATGCACCAGCGCCTGCGGCAGCCGCGTGAGCCAGCCCAGGAGAGTCGCATGTTCGCCGCGGTGCTGCACCAGCTCGGCCGAGAACGAGGCGACGAGATCGGCCGCGCGCTCCAGGTCGTTGGCTTCGAACGCGTGGCGCACGGCCTCGTGCGGCAGCCGGTGCCGGTGGAACCAGTCGCTGGCGCGCAAGTGGATCGCCCGCACCGTGTCGCCCGGCAGTTCCCGCGCCCGGCCGCGCAAGTAGTCGGCGAACAGGTGGTGGTAGCGGAACCAGGTGCGCGAGCGGTCCAGGCCCGAGAGGAACAGGTTGCGGCTCTGCACTTCCGCCAGCATCGCGCGGCTGTCGTCCCGTTCCAGCACCTCGTCGCAGAGCTCGGCGCAAAAGCGCTCGAGTCCGGCCGTGCCGAGAAGGAACGTGCGAAGCTCGGGCCGCAGGCTGTCGAGTACCTGCTCGCCCAGGTAGTCGGTGATGTCGCGGTCGGTGCCGGAGAAGGCGGCGAGGAAGGCGCTGCGGTCGCCGCTCTCGCGCAGTGCGAGGGACGCGAGCTGGAGGCCGGCGATCCAGCCTTCGGTCAGGTCGTGCAGGGTTTCGACCTGGGCGCGATCGAGCGGTGCACCGCTCACGCGGCCGACGAAATCGGCCACCTCGTCGAGGCCCAGCCCGAAGTGCGCAGCCTCGAGCTCGAGCAGCTCGCCGCGCAGCCGCACCTGGCTCACCGACAGTGGCAGCCGCGTACGGCTGGCGATCACGAGGCCGATGGTCGGCGGCAGGTGCGCGACCAGCCATTCGAGCTTGCGGTGCACGCCTTCGTGCTGCACGAGATGGAAGTCGTCCAGCACCAGCAGCAGCCGCCGGTCGTGTCCGAGCAGGTCGTGCAGCAGCGAGGCGACCAGCGCATCGATCGAGGCCACGTTGCCGCCGTCGGCCTGGGCCAGCGCGTTGCGGCCGAGCCGGGCGTCGGCGTGGTGCAGCGCCGCGGCGAGGTAGCGCATGAAGCGAAGCGGGTCGTTGTCCTCGGCGTCGAGGCTGAGCCAGGCGGTGGTGATGCCCTGCGGCTCCACCTGGGAGACAAACTGCGCCAGCGCGGTGGTCTTGCCGTAGCCGGCCGGCGCCATCACGCTGATCAGGCGCCGGGTCAGGCCCGCGTGCAGCAGCGCCGACAGCTGCGAGCGCGCCAGCAGGCTCAGGGACAGCTGCGGCGGCGCGAGCTTGGCCTCGACCAGCACCGCGGCCGATGCCTCGGCCAAGCCGGTTCCGCGAGCCTGCTGCCTGTGCTGCTGCGCCATGCCTGGATGTCTCCGCTCGTCGTTTGTGCGCCTCAGTGTGCCTCAGAGAGGGGCGCTGCGCAGCCGTCAGGCGGCAGGTCGCCAGTCGATGGTCCAGTGCACGGGCAGTCGGCCGAGTTCGGCTTCCGCCTGCTTCATCAGCGCCTCGCCTTGCGGTCCGGCCGGTGCGGCCGCCACGATGTGCGCCTCGAGCCCGTGCCGGGCGTGGGGCAGCACGTCGACCGCCAGGCCGGATGGCCCGCAGATCTTCTCCAGCGTCTCGGTCAATGCCCTGGCGATCGCCAGCTCGCGCAGCTTCGGCTTGTAGATCTTGTTGACCGCCGTGAGCGGCATCGTGTCGACCACCACCACATCGACCGGCACGGCCGCGCGTTCGGTGATAGTGGCGCGCGCATGGGCCAGCAGCTCGGCGGCGCTGCACACCGCGTCCTTGCGCAAGGTGACGTAGGCCATCGGCAGTTCCCCCGCGTGGCCGTCGGGCTTGCCGACCGCGGCCGCCAGTTCCACCGCCGGGTGCCGCATCAGGCCCTCCTCGATCATTGCCGGGTCGATGTTGTGGCCGCCGCGGATGATCAGGTCCTTGGCGCGACCCGTGAGCCAGAAGTAGCCCTGCGCGTCCTGCCGGCCGAGGTCGCCGGTGTTGAGCCAGCCGTCGGCCAGGCAGACGCCGCGGTTGTCGCTGTCCTTCACGTAGCCCGAGAAGACGTAGGGCCCGCGCAGGAGGAGGGTGCCGATCTCGTCGACGGCGGCGTCGCGTTGCGGCGTGCCGTCCGCGGCGAGCTGTGCCACCTTCATCTCCTGGTAGGGCAGGCGCAGGCCGATCGAGCCGATCGCGCGCCGGCCGTCGCGCGGATTGATCGCGCTGACGCAGGTGGCCTCGGTCATGCCGTAGCCTTCGAGCAGCTTGAGTCCGGTGGCGGCCTCGAAGCGCTGGAACAGCTCAGGCGAGAGCGGTGCCGCGCCGCAGATCGCGAAGCGCAGCGAGCGCAGGTCGGCGCCCTCGCGCGGCACATTGAGCAGTGCCGAGAGCACCGTCGGCACCGCGCTGAACAGGGTCGCGCGGTAGCGCTGCACCGAGCGCCAGAAGGCGGCCAGCGTGCGCGGATCGCGATAGCCGGCGGTCGACAGCATCACCACGTGCGCGCCCGCGCTGAAGGGTGCGAGGCCGGTGACCATCATCGCGTTCGAGTGGAACAGCGGCAGGCCGCACAGCAGCGTGTCCTGCGGGCCCATGGCGACCACCTCGGCCACGCCCCAGGCATTGGCGGCTTCGTTGAAGTGCGTGCGCCGCGCCAGTTTGGGTGTGCCCGTGGTGCCGCCGGTATGGAAGTACGAGGCCACGTCGTCGGCTTGCGGCGGCGCGGCGCCGTGCAGCGCATCGCCGGGCTGGCCCGCGAGCAGGGCCTCGAAGTCGAGCGCCCAGGGCGGGCAGAGGCCGCTGCCGCCGACGCGCACCACGGCGCGGAGGCTGGGCACGCGGTCGCGCAGCGTCTCCACCTTTTCCCAGATGCCGGGCTGATCCTGCCGGCCCTGCGCGACCAGCACCACGGTGCCGGCGGCGTTCAGGATGCCGACCATGTGGTCGACCTCGAGAAAGGGGTTGACCGGATTCACGATGCCCGCGGCCTCGGCACCCCAGAGGGTGAAGTGGGTTTCGGCCAGGTTCGGCAGCAGGTAGGAGACGACGTCGCGCCGACCCACGCCCAGGCCGACGAAGGCGTTGGCCGCCTGCGTGACCCGGGCCGCGAGCGCCGCATAGTCGAAGCGCGTTTCACCGTCGGCCGGGTCGCCCGTGGGCACGAAAGTGAGGGCCGGCGCGTGCGGCGTGGCCGCGGCCTGCCGGCGCAGTGCGGCATGGCTCGACACCGGCTGCGCCAGCCGGGCGGCGATCGGCAGCGCCTCGATCGCCTCGATGTCGGCCAGGTCCCGCAGCGGCGGATGAGCCGGAGTCATGCGTGCCGGCCGCTTCAGGCGTGGACCGTCAGCTCGGGCTTCGCCACCAGGCCGAAGCTGCGCAACTGGCCCAGCAGTTCATGGTGGCCGAAAGCCTGGCAGCCGGAGGCGAAGCCGACCCGCTTCGGTGCCTGCTGCAGCAGCGAATGCGCGGCGTAGGCCTGCAGCATGCCGGTCTGCTTGTAGTTGCAGTTGCCGAAGATCGTGCAGTGGGCGCGCCCCAGCGGCCCCGAAGCGTGCACCGAATCGACCGACTTGTTGAGCCGCGGGTTCTCGCGCGGCGGCATGGTGTTCATGACGCCGGCGGCGGTTTGTGCCAGCGCCGCGTAGCGGTCTTCCGCGTTCATGCCCTCGGTGGCCTTCAGGGCCGCCTCGACGATCTTCGGCACCCCGAGCATCAGCGGCTTGTTGAACACGCCGCCGAGCACCTTGACGTTGGCCACGCGCGGATCCCTGCGGAACCACACGGGATGCGAGGTGCCGCCCCACGGCAGGGCCAGCGCCATTTCGTGCTGGCCGGGGATCGCGAGGCTGTAGAGGCCGGCGTCGGGCTGCCACTCGACGTAGCGGTTCTGCTGCAGGTGGAAGGCCTTGGAGGTTGCCGCGTTGACCAGGATCGTCTGGGTCGAGGCGATCGTCGGGCTGCCGCCCCAGAACACCGCGATGTCCAGCGTGTCGAGGCCCGGCGTCTCGAGGCACAGCTGGGCGGCGATCTCGCCGGTGGTGTACATCTGCGCCAGGCCGGGCGACAGCAGCAGGCCGGCGGCCGCGAACTTCTCGCCGTACTGCGCGTCGAGCGTGATCAGCCAGTCCTGCTCGCCGGTGGTGTCGGTGTAGTGGCATCCGGCGGCCAGGCAGGCCTGGACCACTTCAGGGCCGAACTTCGCGAACGGGCCGACGGTGTTGAGGACCACCGAGGCGCCGCGGAAGAGCGCGGTCAGCGCCTCGGTGTTGTGCTGCACTTCGACCACCTCGCAGTCCGCGGTCTCGATGCCGGCCACGTTCGACTTCATGGCGGCCTGCAGCTTGTCCGCGCTGCGCCCGGCCGCGATGAAGGGGATGCCGTACTCGCGCAGGTACTCGCACACCAGCCGGCCGGTGTAGCCGCTGGCGCCATAGACGACGACGGGTTTCTTGGGGTTGCTCATCGATGACTCCCGGGATGTGGCCGATTCAAAGAAGCGAGGAGCTCACGCCGCCGTCGAGGACGTAGGCGCTGCCGTTGGAGAAGCTGGACCGGCCCGAGGCCAGGAAGACCGCGAGATGGGCCACCTCCTCGGGCGTGCCGTAGCGGCCCTGGCGCTGGGCGACCACCGCGTCGAAGTCCGGGATGCCCAGCTGCTGCTCGAATTCGTGCTTGTGGCTGGCGACCAGCTCGGTGCCGATGAAGCCCGGCAGGATGGCATTGACGCGGATGTTGTGGCCGCGCAGCTCGGTCGCCGCCGTCTGGGTCAGCGACACCACGCCGGCCTTGGCCGCCGCGTAGCTGCCGATCAGCGCGCAGGCCGCCTTGGCCACGACGGAGGCCATGGTGATGATGGTGCCGCTGCCGGCCGCCACCATGGCGGGCGCTGCATAGCGGATGCACAGGAACACGCCGTCGAGGTTGACCGAGGTGACCTCGCGCCATTGCTCGTAGCTGGTGCTCGCGAGCGGCGCCACCCGGGCGACCCCGGCGTTGGGCACCATGATGTCGAGCCGGCCGTGCTGCTTCAGGGCCGCCGCCACCAGGGCTTCGACCTGGGCCGGCACCCGCACGTCGCAGGCGACGGCGGTGGCCCCGGCCAACGAGGCGGCGACCTTCTGTGCCGCGGCGGCGTCGATGTCCGACACGATGACCTTCGCGCCTTCGGCCGCGTAGGCCCGCGCCACGGCTTCGCCGAGGCCGCGCCCTGCGCCGGTGACGATGGCGACCTTGTCCTTCAGGAGTAACTGGCTCATAGCAATCCGGCAGACAGGCCGCCGTCCAGGATGTAGTGGGAGCCGGTGGTCCAGCTGGCGGCGTCGGAGGCGAGGAAGGCGGTCATCTCGGCCACCTCCAGGGGGGTGCCGAGGCGCAACTGCTTGGCCGCGACGAGGGCACTGAACGGCACGCCGACGATCGCCTCGACCGTCGGGATCAGCCGCTCGACCATGGCGGTGCCGATGAAGCCCGGACACACCGCGTTGATGCGGATGCCGGTGGGGCGCAGCTCGGCCGCGGCGGTGCGCGTGAGCTGGATCACGGCCGACTTCGACGCCGCGTACGAGCCGAACAAGGGCACGCCGTTGGTCCCCGCCAGCGACGAGATGTTGACCACCGAGCCCTTGCCCGAGGCGGCGAGGGCGCCGAGCGAGTGCTTCATGCCGAGGAACACGCCCATCACGTTGATGTTCATGAGGCGGCCGATCTCTTCCTCGGTCTGCTCGAACAGCGGCTTGACGATCTCGATGCCGGCGTTGTTGACCAGCGTGTCGAAGCCGCCGAAGGCGGCGAGGGTGGCCTCGACGGCGCGCCCCCAGTCGGCCGCCTGCGTCACGTCGCAGCGCACGGAGCGCGCCCGCGGGCCGAGCGCGTCGGCGGCCTTGGCGGCGCCGGCTTCGTCGATGTCGGCCAGCATCACCTGCGCGCCGCGCTCGACGAACAGCCGGGCGATCGCAAGGCCAAGCCCCTGCGCCGCGCCGGAAATCAGGGCCTTGCGGCCCTCCAGTTCGATCATCTGTGTCTCCTGCGCCTGTGTTCGGCGGTGGAGGCATTCGATCAGGGAGGGCGCGCGCGGGCCGCCCACCTAAAGATTGGTTTTTCGTGCTGCGCTGCAGCACGCAGCGGCCTCGACGCCTCAGGTTCCGCGGGCCGTGTCGCCGCCCCGGAGGGCCGCCTGCTGTTCCTTGTAGAGCCGGCGTTCGCGCACGGCGATCAGGTAGCTCGATGCCACGACGAACACCGCGACGACCGCGATCACCACGGTGGCCAGTGCGTTCACGGTGGGATCCAGGCCCAGGCGGGCCCTCGAGAAGATCACCAGCGGCAGCGTCGTGGAGCCCGGGCCGGAGAGGAACGCGGACATCACCACGTCGTCCAGCGACAGCGTGAAGGTCAGCAGCCAGGCCCCCACCAGGGACTGCGCGATCATCGGCAGCGTGATCAGGAAGAAGACCTGCACGGGGCGGGCGCCGAGGTCCTGGGCGGCTTCCTCGTGCTGCGGATTGAGGTCGCGCAGGCGGGCGCCGATGACGACCGTGGCGTAGGCCATGCCCACCAGCAGGTGGCCGAGCCAGATCGTGACCAGGCCGCGCTCGGGGAAGCCGAACAGGCGCTGGACCGACACCAGCATCAGCAGCAGCGACAGGCCGACGATCACCTCGGGCATCACCAGCGGCGCGCTGACCATGCCGGAGAAAAGGGTGCGCCCGCGGAAGCGCGGGAAGCGCTGCAGGGCGAAGGCCGCGAGCGTGCCCAGGACGATCGCCGCCGTGGCGGTCGAGGCCGCGATCTTCAGCGACAGGAGCAGGCCGTCGCGGATGGCGTCGTCCGCCACCAGCTTGCGATACCAGCGCAGGCTGAAGCCGGCCCAGATGTTCGGAACCGGGGAGTCGGTGAAGCTGAAGACGATCAGCGCGACGATCGGCAGGTAGAGGAAGCCGAAGCCGAGCGCCAGCCACAGGCGGCTGGTCCAGCGTCCGGTGCGCGTGGCGATCATCGGCCCGCCGCCTTCGCCTGGTTGCTGCCGAAGGCGGCCAGCGGCACGATGATCAGCAGCACCATCGTCACGGCCACGCTGGACGCCATGGGCCAGTCGTTGTTCGAGAAGAACTCGTCCCACAATACGCGGCCGATMATGAGGGTGTCCGGGCCTCCCAGCAGCTCGGGGATCACGTACTCGCCGACGCAGGGGATGAACACCAGCATCGCTCCCGCCACGATGCCGGCCCTCGACAGCGGCACCGTGACCCGCCAGAAGGCCTGCCACGGCGTGGCGCCGAGGTCCTGGGCGGCCTCGAGCAGGCGCAGGTCCAGCTTGGACAGCGTGCCGAACAAGGGCAGCACCATGAAGGGCAGGTAGGTGTAGACCATTCCCAGGACCAGCGAGAAGGGGGTGTACATGAACTGCCCCGGCGCCGATATCAGGCCGAGCGGCAGCAGCAGCTGGTCGACATGCGCGTGGCGCAGGAAGCTGCCGACCCAGCCGGTCTCGGCATCCAGCAGGCCCTTCCAGGCGTAGACGCGAAGCAGGAAGCTGGTCCAGAAGGGCAGCATGACGCCCATCAGCAGCAAGGGCTGCAGGGCGGCCGAGGCGCGCGCCATGAAGTAGGCGAAGGGGTAGCCGATCAGCAGGCAGATCAGCGTCGTGGCGCCGGCATAGAGCAGCGACTGGCCGTAGGTCGCCCCGTAGATGTCGTCCTGCAGAATGGTCGCGTAGGTCCGCAGGTCGAGCTTCATGACCAGTGCCTGGTCCGCGAACGAGAACAGGTTGCTGATCCTGGCGCCGTCCATCTCGGCCAGGCTGATGCGCAGGACGATCAGGAAGGGCAGCAGGAAGAAGACCAGCAGCCACACATAGGGCGTGCCGATGAGCAGGGCCCGTGCCTTCGAGAACCGGCGTCGGCGCTGCGGCGCCTCGTGGCCGTGAGAGGGGTTGGCCGCCATGCCGTCAGCTCGTCAGGACGACCTGCGAAGTCGGCAGCCAGTGCGCCCAGACCGTGTCGCCCCGTTCGGGCGCTCCCTCGCGATGGCGGCTTTCGTTCGCGACCTGGACCTTGAGCCCGGCGCCGCTGGGCATCTCCAGGTGGTACAGCGTGGAGTCGCCGAAGTACGACAGCGCCTTGACGACGCCCCGGACCTGGTTGAATTCGCCCTCGGGCCGTTCGGCGCGCAGGAGGATCTTTTCCGGGCGAACCGCGACCGTGACCGTCTGCCCCGCATGGCCGGTGACGCCGTGGCCGACGCGATGCACGACATCGGCGCATCGGATGTCGACGTGGTCGGCGGCGTCGGCCATGATGGTGCCGTCCATCAGGTTCACGTTGCCGATGAAGTCGGCGACGAAGCGCGTGGCGGGCGTTTCGTAGAGGTCGCCGGGGCTGCCCACCTGGATGAAGCGGCCGCCGCTCATCACGGCCATGCGCGACGCCATCGTCATTGCCTCTTCCTGGTCGTGCGTCACCATGACGCAGGTCACGCCGACTTCCCGCACGATATTGACCAGCTCGATCTGGGTCGCCTCGCGCAGCTTCCGGTCCAGCGCGCCGAGCGGCTCGTCGAGCAGCAGCAGCCGCGGCCGCTTGGCCAGGCAGCGCGCCAGAGCCACGCGCTGCTGCTGCCCGCCCGAGAGCTGGTGCGGCTTGCGCCGGCCGAGGCCGCCCAGTTGCACCAGGCGCAGCATGTCCTCGACGCGCGAGGCCACCTCGGCCTTGGGCAGCTTGTCGCGCCGCAGGCCGAAGGCGACGTTGTCCCAGACGCTCAGGTGCGGAAACAGCGCATAGGACTGGAACATCATGTTGAGCGGACGTTCGTACGGCGGCAGACCCGTGAGGTCGACGCCGTCGAGCACGATGCGACCGGACGATGGCGTCTCGAAGCCGGCCAGCATTCGCAGCAGCGTGCTCTTGCCGCAGCCCGAGGGACCCAGCAGCGCGAAGATCTCGCCGCGTCCGATGTCCAGCTCGACCTGATCCACCGCGCGAAAGTCGCCGAAGTCCTTGCTGACCGATTCGATTCGCAGGAAGGCGCGGTCTTCCCTGGGAGCATTCATGGGTGTCGGGTCAGCGCTTGGCCTTGAAGTTGGTGAAGGTGCGCGTGATCAGCTTGAGCGTCGCCTGGTCGGGCGTGTCCGGCGCGATCATGGTCGACAGCGCCGCCTCGTCCGGGAACACGGCCTTGTCCTTGGCCAGGGCCGGATTGACGAACTTCATGGCCGCCTTGTTGGGGTTCGCATAGAAGACCTTGTTGGTCAGCGACGCATGAACCTCGGGCCGCAGGATGTAGTTGATCCACTTGTAGGCGTTCTCCGGGTGCTTGGCGTCCTTGGGGATGGCCATGGTGTCGAAGAACAGCAGGCCGCCGRTCTTGGGCAGCAGCACCTCGAGGTTCTGGGGGGTCTTTGCCTTGGCGGACTTGTCCTTGGCGATCATGATGTCGCCGGACCAGCCGATCACGGCACACAGCTGGCCCTTGGCCATCTGGTCGATATAGTCCGAGCCCGAGCCCGAGAAGCGCGTGACGTAGGGTCGCACGGCCTTGAGCATGTCGCCCGCCGCCTTGTAGTCGTCGGGGTTCTTGCTGCGCGGATCCTTGCCCATGTACTTCAGCGCGATCGGCATGATCTCGGACGGGCTGTCCAGGAAAGACACGCCGCAGTCCTTCAGCCTGGACAGGTATTCGGGCTTGAAGACCAGGTCCCAGGCGTTGTCCGGCAAGGGCGCGCCGCCCAGCGCCTTCTTGACCTTGTCGGCGTTGATGCCGACCGTCGTATAGCCCCAGAGCCAGTCGACGATGTGCTCGTTGCCCGGGTCCATCTTGGCCAGCTGGGCCTGGATGGCGGGGTCGAGGTTGGCGAGGTTCGGGATCTTCGACTTGTCCAGCGTCTGCAGCAGGCCGGCCTGGATCTGCATCTTGGCGAAATGCGATCCGGGCACCACGATGTCGTAGCCCGACATCCCGGCCACCAGCTTGGCGTGCAAGGCCTCGTTGCTGTCGAACAGGTCGTAGCGGACCTTGATCCCCGTCTCCTTCTCGAAGTTCGCGACCGTGTCGTCCGCGATGTAGTCGCCCCAGTTGTAGATGTTGAGGACCTTCTCCTCCTCGGCATGCACGGCGAAGGCCGCCAGCGCCGCGGCAGCGGCCATGGCCGCACTCAGGATCAAGGTGGGACGCAGCGACGTCAATTTCATGGACATACCTTCGGGGGCAGGAAAGTCGGGGGGGCAGGGGCCAGGGATTGTTGCGGGGCGCATTATGAATCCAGATCGCCGCCCCGATTCGGTGCACGTGTGCGCTGCCGCATGCAAATTGAGGGCCAGCCGCAGCCGGAGGCTGGGCTGGCGGAGGGCCTCGTCAGGGCCCGGGCAGCACCCGCCAGGCCGCCACTTTCCGATGGAAGCCCTTGAGCTCCAGCTCACCGGCGTCCTCGATCGACCCGCCGCCTTCGGGCCCCGGATCCTGCAATGCGGCCCGGACGCGCTGCGAGATCAGGATCTCGCCGCCCGCCGCTTCGCCGCACAGGCGCGCGGCCAGGTTGGTCACGGTGCCGATGGCGCCGTAGTCGATGCGGCCGTCGAAGCCGATGCCGCCGAGCGTGGCGAAGCCCTGCGCGATGCCGACGCCCATGTGCAGGTCGTAGCCCCGCCGGTGCCACTGGCTCCTGAGCGCAACCATCTCGCGCTGCATCTGGACCGCCATGCGCAAGGCGCGCGCCGGCGCATCGGCCACCGGCTGCGGATCGTTGAAGAAGATCATCATGCCGTCGCCCGAGAAGCGCTCCAGCGTGCCCTCGTGGGCCAGCACCAGCCGGCCCATCGCGGCGTGGTATTGCGCCAGCACGGCCATCACTTCCTCGGGGTCCGCGGTCTCGGTGAAGGCGGTGAATCCGCGCAAGTCGAGGAAGACGACGGTGATCTCGCGCCGGTGGCTCCTGAGCGGATCGTCGGTTCCGCCGGCCAGGATGGCCTCGGCCAGCTGCGGCGAGAAGAAACGCTTGAGCTGGCCCACGCGCTCGAGCTGCTTCACGCCCTCCGCCACACGCTGCTCGAGCGTGCTGTTCCACGCCTGCAGCTCGGCCTTCTGCCGCTGGACCTCGTCGTACAGCGACTTGACCCGCAGCAGCGAGCGCACGCGGGCCAGCAGCTCGGCCTGGTGGATCGGCTTGCCCAGGAAGTCGTCCGCCCCGGCGTTCAAGCCGTTCACCCGCTCCTGGTCGGGGTCCAGCGCCGTCACGAGCACCACCGGCAACACCGCCAGCGCCGGATCCGCGCGGATGGCGCGGCAGACGTCGTAGCCGTTCATGCCCGGCATCATCACGTCCAGCAGCACCAGGTCGGGCGGGTCGGCGGCGATGCGTGCCAGGGCCTCCTCGCCGGATGCGGCGGTGCTGGTCCGATAGCCGCGTGCCGTGAGGACATCGGCGAGCAGCCTGACGTTCTTGTCGACGTCGTCGACGACCAGCACGTGCGCGCTCATAAGGCAACCTCTGGCCTCATGAAGGCCGTTGGAACACTGCAGAGCAGGGTTGTCCACGGCGGCGGACGGTCGGCGCTCATTCGACAGCCTCCAGCACCTGCAGCGGCAGCAGGAAGGTGAAGGTCGCGCCTTCGCCGAGGCGGCTGTCGACGTCCAGCGTGCCGCCATGCAGCGCGACGAAACGCCTGGCCAGCGGCAGGCCCAGGCCGGTGCCTTCAGCCTTGCGCAGATAGTCGTTGCCCGCCTGGCGGAATTCGTCGAACACCAGCTGGTGGTCCTCGAGTGCAATGCCCACGCCGGTGTCGGCGACGCTGACCTCGGCCATCGCCTGGCCCGCGGCGCTGTCGATGCGCCGCGCGCTCAGCCGCACGCGGCCGCCGGCGGGGGTGAACTTCACGGCATTGGAGAGCAGGTTCACCACCACCTGCTTGACCTTGCGTGCATCCGCGACCCATTCGTGGAGCCCTTCGCCGACCTCCAGCGACAGCGAGAGGCCATTGCGCTGCGCGCGCTCGCGCACCAGGGTCAGGGCGTTCTCCAGCAGCAGGCCGAGGTCGAAGCAGCTCAGGTTCAGTTCCATCCGTCCGGCTTCGATCTTCGACAGGTCCAGCACATCGTTGATCAAGGTCAGCAGGTGCTGGCCGGAGGAGTGGATGTCCCGCAGGTACGCCATCTGCTTGTCGTTGACCGCGCCGAACATCTGTTCGGTCAGCACTTCGGAAAAGCCGATGATGGCGTTCAAGGGGGTGCGCAGCTCGTGCGACATGTTGGCCAGGAACTCGGACTTGTGCTGGTTCGCGACTTCGAGCTGGCGGCCTTTCTCCTCGATCTCGCGAAACAGGCGCGCGTTCTCGATCGCGATCACCGCCTGGTCGGCGAAGGTCTCGATCAGGCGGACTTCGGCATTCGAGAAGGGTTGCACCTGCTTGCGCATCACGGCAATGATGCCGACCGACGCACCCTCGCGCACCATCGGAACGGCCAACACGGTCCTGAAGCCGTGGCGGGCCTGCGGTTCGCGTGAATCGGGATACTCGGAGTCGAGCTGCCGGGCGACGTCCTGCACGTGCACGGTACGGTGCTCGGCGAAGGCCCGCCCGACCACCGATCCCCGGGTCAGCGGCAGGACTTCGTCCCGGCCCTCGGCGGCGTCGTGTCCGGCGCCCAGGTAGCCGGTCATCGCGCGCAGGTGATCGTCCTCGGGCAGCCAGATCCGGCAACCGTAGGCCCCGCAGAGCGCCGCCGAGCGCTCGGCCACGTTCTGCAGGACCGGTTGGAGATCCGTTGGCGAGCGGCTGATGACGCGCAGGATTCCGGCCGTCGCGGTCTGGTGCTCGAGCGTCGCGCTCAGCTCGGCGGTGCGTTGCTCCACCTTGCGCTCCAGTTCGCCGTAGGACTCGCGCAGCTGCGCCGACATGCGATTGAACTGGTTGGCCAGGCCTTCCAGCTCGTCGCCGGTGCGGACCTCGATCTGTTGATTCAGGTCGCCCTGGCCGATGCGCCGCGCGCCCCGGGCCAGCGTCCGGATCGGCCGCACCATGCTGCGCGCCAGCAGCGACGCCGCCAGCGCCGAGATGGCCAGGCCGGCCAGCAGCAGGACGGCGGCGCGCAGGAACGAGGCATTGAGCTTGGCGTAGACCTCGGCGATCGGCTGCTCGACGAACACCTTCCAGCCCAGCGGCTGGATCGGCGCCATCGCCGTCAGCACCGTGGCGCCCTGCAGGTCGCGCGACACCATGGCCGGTCCCTGCGGCAGGCCGTCGGCCGCCGCGGCCTGGACGTGCGGCAGCTGGGCGAGGCTGGTCTTGCGCAGCACCAGGCCGATGTCGGGGTCGGCCACCAGCAGGCCCTGGCTGTCGACCACATAGGCCTTGCCTGCCTCGCCGATGCGGATGCGCGAGACGACATCCCAGATGAACTTGAGATTCAGCTCGGCCACCGTGACCGGGCCGCCTGGGCCCGCGGAACGGATCGCGACCGTCATGTAGGGCTCGGTGCCGCGGTTGAAATACACCGGGCCGAACCACGGCGCGCCGGGCAGGGCGCTGCGGAATGCCGCTTCCGACGACCGGTCCCTGCCGGAGCCCACGACGTCCATCCCCACGCGCGATACCGCGACCTGCTCGCGGCCGTCGCCGTCGAGCTGCGCGATGTCGGTCACTTCGGGCGCCTGGCGCAGCAGCCGCCAGAACTCCGCGCGCCGCGACGCCAGGTCCGAAGCGTCGAGCTGGGCCAGCGAGGCATAGGCCAGCTGCTGGGTCACCCGCTGGAGGTACTGCTCGATTCGCGCCGCGGCGCCCAGGGCCTTTTCATGCTGCAGGCTGGCCAGTGCCGCCTTGTTCTCCTGGTAGGAGAAATAGAGGCTGATCGCACTGGACGCCAGCAGCACCATCGTCACCAGCGAAAGGATCAGCAGCAGGTACTTGCGGAACAGGCGGCCCCGATGCACGTCCCGCGTGCCTTGGGGCAACAGGGCGGAGCGTCGGCCCTGGGCTGTTGCTGCAAGCTCGCCGGGAAGCGAGGCGGGGGACGAATCCTGGGCCGTCATGGCCTGTCCATTGGACATCGTCGCCTGCACGATGGGAAGGCCGGGCGAGTAGGCCTATTGGCCGAGTCACTATGGCGCCCGGTGGCGGGGCGGGGGGCGCAGAATCCATCCGGCGGCTGCCGGCGACAAGGAGAGAAGCGATGCGCAGCAGGATGGGGTGGTTTTTTCTTTGCGCTGCGCTGGCGGCCAGTGCTGCCCTTGCGCAGGCGCAGCAGCCCAGGAAGGTGCCGCGTCTGGGCTACCTGGCGGCCGTTTCGGCCAGCGCCGATGCGCCGCGGCTGGAAGCATTCCGGCAAGGGCTCCGCGATCTCGGCTATGTCGAAGGGCAGACCATCCTGATCGACTACCGCCACGAGAGCCAGGACCTGCAGCGGCTTCCGAGCCTGGCGGCCGAGCTGGTCGGCCTCGATGTCGACGTGCTCGTGGCGGTGACGTCGAATGCGGCGCAGGCCGCCAGCCGGACGACCCGGACCGTGCCGATCGTCTTCATGGGCGTCACGGATCCGATCACCACCGGACTGGCCCAGAGCCTGGCGCGGCCCGGCGGCAACAGCACCGGCATCACCAACGTGGCGGCGATCCTCACCGGCAAGCGACTGGAACTCCTGAAGGAGATCCAGCCCGCCGTTGCCCGCGTGGCGGTGCTCTGGGACCCCCTGGCGCCCGGCTCCGTTCCCCAGTGGGAGGCCAGCCAGTCGCCGGCGGAGAAACTCGGCCTCCAGCTGTATTCGATGGCGGCCAGCAGCGCCGACGCCTATGCCGAGGCCTTCAAGGAAGCCGCCAGGGCGCGCAGCGGCGCGGTGTGGGTCACGCTGAACCCGGTGGCCAATTCGAACCAGAGGATGATTGCCGAGCTGGCCATCGCGCACGGGTTGCCGTCGATCTGTGCCCGCGGCGACTATGCCGAGAACGGCTGCCTGGTGGCCTACGGACCGGGCTACGGCGCCGAGGGCAAGGATGGTGCCCGCTACGTCGACAGGATCCTGAAGGGCGCCAAGCCCGCGGACCTGCCGATCGAGCAGCCGACGACCTTCGAGTTGCTGATCAACCTGAAGACCGCCCAGCGGCTCGGCTTGACGATTCCGCCAGCGGTGCTGAACCGGGCCGACAAGCTGATCCAGTGACTGCTGCGCCGGCGGGCCGGCCCGTCAATCGTCTGTGGCGGCTGCGCCGCTGCCACTGGCTGTCAGGAAGGGCATCGGATCGATCGCGCTGCCGTTCCGGCGCAATTCGAAATGCAGCTTGACGATGGGGGACTCGCTGTTCCCCATGCGGGCGATCAGCTGGCCGCGCTTCACGGTCTGGCCTTCCTTCACGAGCAGTTCGCTGTTGTGCGCGTAGGCCGACATGTAGGTGGCGTCGTGCTTGATCATGACCAGCCGTCCGTAACCGCGCAGCGTGGCCGCCGCGAAGACCACCTTGCCGTCGCCGGCGGCGCGGACCGGGTCGCCCTTCGTGCCCCCGAAGTCCACGCCCTTGTTCGAGCGGCCGTCGAAGCGCGCCACGACGGCGCCGCTCGCGGGCCGCTGGTAGCTGCGGTCGGGCTTGATCGCAGCCACCGGCTTGTCGGCCTCGGTGCGCGCTTGCGTCTTCTTCGACCGGGACGCCTGCTTCGAACTGGATGGCTTCGGCGCGCTGGTGCTGCGCGAAGCTTCCGAGCGGGCGCCGGAATCGTCCGCCGGGGCTGCGCCAGCCGGCGCCGCGCGCCGTGCGGGCGGGGTGGCGCACCCGATGAGCAGCGCGCCGGCCACGGCGCAGGCGAGGCCCGACGCGGCGCGGCCGATGAATGTCCTGTACTGACCTGTCATGCGTCGACTGTAAGGGCAGCGGCCTCGGGTCGGCGCCGGGCCGTCCCAAGGCGGCGGGGGGCTCAGTCCTTCACACCAGATGCGATGCCAGCAGCTCGCGCACCCGTGTCACCAGCTCGGGCTCGGCGCGGCGCGGCGGCAGGAACTGGAAGGCCACGCGCGGCAGCGCCGGCAGGCCGTGCGGCGCCTGCAGCCGCGCCACGCCGGCGCACAGCGCCGATTCGTTGAGGCAGGCCACGCCGAGCCCGGCCGCCAGCGCCGACTGCAGGCCCGCCACGCCCGAGGCGACATGCGCCACCGCGTGCGGCACGCGCCGCTCGCGCAGCAGGCGGATCGTGAACTGGTGCAGCGAACAGCTGTCGGGCAGCACCAGCAGCCGCAGCGGCTCGCCGCGCGCGATGCGATGGCCTTCGGCGCCGACCCATGCGAGTGCTTCGCGCCGCAGCGGCGACGCCGGCCCGCGGCTGCCGGCCCGGGCCGCCGCCGGCTTGATGCGCATCGCCAGGCCGATGTCGAAATCGCCGCGCCCGAAGGCGGCTTCCATTGCGCTGCCCTGCAGGACGTTCACGTGGAGGCGAAGTTGCGGATAGCTCTGGCCGAGCCGGCTCAACAGGCGGCTCAGCTCACCCGGCCTGAAGTAGTCGGTGACCGCGAGCCGCAGCTCGCCCTGCAGCGTCTCGCCGCTCAGGTCGCGCAGCGCCTCGTCGCTGGCGGCGAGCAGGCGGCGCGCATGGTCGAGCAGGCGCAGGCCGGCGGGCGTCGGCGCGACGCCGGCCTTGCTGCGGCTCAGCAGCGCATGGCCGATCCGCTCCTCGAGCTTGCGCATTTGCTCGCTGACCGCGGACTGAGAAAGGAACACGACCGGCGCCGCCGCCGTCAGGCTGCCCGCGTCGACCACCGCGACCAGGGTCTTGAGTTGTTCGAGATCGAGAGGCTGCATGCCGATATCCATTCATGAAACCGATGACATGCATCATATCTTCCCGCTTTTCAGATGACATCGCGGTTTCGACAATGAGGCCTCGTTCATTGCAGGACTCAGCCACCATGCCCCATATCGTCATTCATCTCTCCGGCCAGCCCGATGCGCAACTCACGCGCAAGGTCGTCGACCAGGTCGCCCGCCTGACCCAGTCCGTGCTCGACAAGCAGCTGCCCGTGATCGCGATCGCGGTGCAGTACATCGCGGCCGACAGCTGGTTCGTCGGCGGCCAGTCGCTGGCCGAGCTGGGAAAGTCGGCCTTCCATCTCGACATCAGCATCACCGACGAGACCAACACCAAGGCCGAGAAGGCCCGCTACCTGCGCGAGGTCCACGCCGCGATGGCCGAGCTCAGGGGCAACCTGCACGAGGTCTCGTACGTGCACCTGATCGATGCCCGCGCCGCGGCCTACGGCTATGGCGGCAGGACCCAGGAGTTTCGGCACCAGCAGGTCGGCGTGTGAAAAAAGAGGCCATCCAGGCCGGCGCCGGGCCGCCCCAAGATGGCCTGCGGCCCCCTCGGGGGGGGGGGGGG